>NZ_JBSYHW010000012.1:0-50661 GCF_056108345.1 Cyanobium sp. NIVA-CYA 375
GGGTGAGGTCCCTGGTTCAAGTCCAGGATGGCCCATTCGTGTTTGGGGGTTTAGCTCAGTTGGTAGAGCGCCTGCTTTGCAAGCAGGATGTCAGCGGTTCGAGTCCGCTAACCTCCATCCAATGATGTTGCTCTGCCCTCAACTTATACCTGCATATTATTGCGGTAAGGAGTTTTGCTGTGAATGTGATCTTGACTGTTGTTCGCTGAAGATTTCAGCTTCTTTTCATTCTTCATGAGTTAGCCAACATATTGGCAAACATATTTGTTTGAAAGGACGCTGGACTCAACGATGCCCTGGAGACAGGGCTGTTTGAATGTCAGCAGAACCTTGACAACTGCATAGGTAAAGTCTGGAAATAAAGCATCTCATGGATGCTTGATTCTAGCTTGAGTTTCATCCAGCAATGGATAGGCCTTAAAGCTGGCATCAAGAAAATTCTATTGAGTTTTTAGAGCCGAGAGCTTCCAGTTTTCTTCTAAACCCGCCGAGGGTTAGGGAGTTTGATCCTGGTATTCAAACCGCAGGAGGCACTCAAAGAGATTTGAGTATTAAGTGTAGGTGAATCTAGAGAGAATAGGCCTCAACAGCCTGAAGAACTGGGAGTTAAAAATTGGTCAAACTACAAAGGGCTCACGGTGGATACCTTGGCACACAGAGGCGATGAAGGACGTAGTTACCTGCGATAAGTCTCGGGGAGCTGGAAACACGCTTTGATCCGGGAATTTCCGAATGGGGCAACCCTTAGAACGGCCGCCTGAATCCATAGGGCGGCACGAGCCAACCCAGCGAACTGAAACATCTTAGTAGCTGGAGGAAAGGAAAGTAAAAACGACTCCCTGAGTAGCGGCGAGCGAACGGGGAAGAGCCTAAACCGATGGTTTCGACCATCGGGGTTGTGGGACAGCAATGTGGACCAACGGAGTTAGAAGAAGCGTTTGAATGGCGCGCCACAGAGGGTGAAAGCCCCGTATTCGAAAACAAAGTTGGCCTAGCTGTATCCCGAGTAGCACGGAGCACGTGAAATTCCGTGTGAATCTGCGAGGACCACCTCGTAAGGCTAAGTACTCCTGTGTGACCGATAGCGAAACAGTACCGCGAGGGAAAGGTGAAAAGAACCCCGGGAGGGGAGTGAAATAGAACATGAAACCGTGAGCTTACAAGCAATGGGAGCCCGACTAATCGGGTGACCGTGTGCCTGTTGAAGAATGAGCCGGCGACTTATAGGCACTGGCAGGTTAAACCGGGAATGGTGGAGCCATAGCGAAAGCGAGTCTGAATAGGGCGATCGTCAGTGTTTATAGACCCGAACCCGGGTGATCTAACCATGGCCAGGATGAAGCTTGGGTGATACCAAGTGGAGGTCCGAACCGACTGATGTTGAAAAATCAGCGGATGAGCTGTGGTTAGGGGTGAAATGCCAATCGAACCCGGAGCTAGCTGGTTCTCCCCGAAATACGTTGAGGCGTAGCGTCTAGTGCTCCAGCAGGGGGGTAAAGCCACCGTTTCGGTACGGGCTGCGAGAGCGGTACCAAATCGATACGAACTCTGAATACCCTGTGTGTAACTAGGCAGTCAGACTGTGGGGGATAAGCTCCATGGTCGAAAGGGAAACAGCCCAGACCGCCAGCTAAGGTCCCCAAATCAATGCTGAGTGATAAAGGAGGTGGGATTGCCCAGACAACCAGGAGGTTTGCCTAGAAGCAGCCATCCTCAAAGGAGTGCGTAATAGCTCACTGGTCGAGCGATCCTGCGCCGAAAATGAACGGGGCTAAGCATTGTACCGAAGCTGCGGATTTGAGTCTTAATTGATTCCGATGGTAGGGGAGCGTTCCATGCGGTGTGAAGCGTTAGCGTAAGCGGGCGTGGACTACATGGAAGTGAGAATGTCGGCTTGAGTAGCGAAAACATGGGTGAGAATCCCATGCCCCGAAACCCTAAGGGTTCCTCCGGCAGGCTCGTCCGCGGAGGGTTAGTCAGGACCTAAGGCGAGGCCGAAAGGCGTAGTCGATGGACAACAGGTCAACATTCCTGTACCTGTGATGTTTTGGGAAGGGGGACGGAGAAGGCTAGCCAAGCCAGATGTTGGTTACTGGTCCAAGCGTTCGAGGCGTTGAGAACCGGCGAAAACGGTTTGAGCTGAGGCGTGAGTGCGAGCTGCTACGGCAGCGAAGTTGGTGATGTCATGCTTCCAAGAAAAGCCCTATACCCGTTAAGGCATCATGGCCTGTACCCGAAACCGACACAGGTGGGGTGGTAGAGAATACCGAGGGGCGCGAGGTAACTCTCTCTAAGGAACTCGGCAAAATGACCCCGTAACTTCGGGAGAAGGGGTGCCACCGCAAGGTGGTCGCAGTGAAGAGGCCCAGGCGACTGTTTACCAAAAACACAGGTCTCCGCTAAGTCGCAAGACGATGTATGGGGGCTGACGCCTGCCCAGTGCCGGAAGGTTAAGGAAGCTGGTCAGCGTAAGCGAAGCTAGCGACTGAAGCCCCGGTGAACGGCGGCCGTAACTATAACGGTCCTAAGGTAGCGAAATTCCTTGTCGGGTAAGTTCCGACCCGCACGAAAGGCGTAACGATCTGGGCGCTGTCTCGGAGAGAGGCTCGGCGAAATAGAATTGTCTGTGAAGATGCGGACTACGTGCACCCGGACAGAAAGACCCTATGAAGCTTTACTGTAGCTTGGTATTGTGCCCGGGCTCTGAATGCGCAGGATAGGTGGGAGGCTTTGATCATCGGCTTGTGGGTCGTTGTGAGCCAACGGTGAGATACCACTCTTTCAGAGCTAGGGTTCTAACAGTCACCCGTTATCCGGGGACTGGACAGTATCTGGTGGGCAGTTTGACTGGGGCGGTCGCCTCCTAAAAGGTAACGGAGGCGCGCAAAGGTTTGCTCAGGCTGGTTGGAAATCAGCCGACGAGTGTAAAAGCAGAAGCAAGCTTGACTGTGAGACCTACAAGTCGAACAGGGAGGAAACTCGGCTTTAGTGATCCGACGGTTCTGCGTGGAAGGGCCGTCGCTCAACGGATAAAAGTTACTCTAGGGATAACAGGCTGATCTCCCCCAAGAGTTCACATCGACGGGGAGGTTTGGCACCTCGATGTCGGCTCATCGCAACCTGGGGCTGAAGTCGGTCCCAAGGGTTGGGCTGTTCGCCCATTAAAGCGGTACGCGAGCTGGGTTCAGAACGTCGTGAGACAGTTCGGTCCATATCCGGTGCATGCGCAGGAATATTGAGAGGATTTCTCCCTAGTACGAGAGGACCGGGAGGAACGCACCTCTGGTGTACCAGTTATCGTGCCAACGGTAAACGCTGGGTAGCCATGTGCGGAGTGGATAACCGCTGAAAGCATCTAAGTGGGAAGCCCACCTCAAGATGAGTATTCCCATGGCGTTAGCCAGTAAGGTCACGGGAAGAACACCCGTTGATAGGCTCTATGTGGAAGCGCAGTAATGCGTGAAGCAGAGGAGTACTAATAGACCGAGGGCTTGACCAAAACTCAGGCTCTAAATAAAAGCTTGTTTCCAGTTCACAATCACTTGACTGAAAGGTTTAGTGTTTGTCTTACCTATGTAGTTCTCAGGGTTCAACCTGAGGATGAATACTATCCTGGTGTCCATGGCGCAGTGGACCCACTCCGATCCATCTCGAACTCGGCTGTGAAACGCTGCAGCGGCAACGATATTTGGGGGGCAGCCCCCTGAGAAAATAGCTCGATGCCAGGTAAAATATTCATCCCAACCATCTACGGTTGCTCTTTGTTTAGTAATATAGTAGTTGACTTAAAAGCCACCCTTGCGGGTGGCTTTTTTGTTGGTTAATTTGCGTCTAATGCTTGGATGGCCCTAAAGCGTGGCGCTACTGTCAGGCTAGATCTAATAGGTGGCAGGGTGGAGCGAGCAAGGGGTGTCGTGTTTTATCGAAAATGGGAATTCGGACAGAAGAAAAGATTGTTGCCATTTTGGTTGGCGTATAAGCTTTGGCTAAGGCTTGATTGCGTCGATTTAAGTGCTGCTTTTGCGTACCACAGTCTCCAGTCTTTATTCCCTGTTTTGTTAATTGCTCTCTCAATTGCCGCGAGATTGCTCGGCCGTGATGAGGGCTTGGTCGAACGGTTGTTGGTTGTTGTTTCGGATATCTTGCCCGATTCAGCGATTCCTATTTTTGCTACGACTTTGTCTGCTTTTTTAAGGCAGGGATTCGGGGCTGGAATCCTTGGTGCTGTCTTTTTGATTTTAACGGCCAGCAATGCTTACCTCACCCTGCAGCGTGGCGCTGATCGTCTCTGGTGGAACCGACCGACTGGTTTTGAGGCATTGCCGTGGAATCTTTTAGTGGTGCGTTATGTGCGTTTGCGTGTTAAGGCATTTGGGCTGGTTTCATTATTTGGGCTTCTTCTCGTGATAGATCAGGCTTTTACCAATATGCGCCTTTTGGGTTTGGCTGGTTTGTGGATTCGGGCCCTAGAGATTTGGCCTACCGCAAAGGCATTGCAGCGACCGGTATCTACACTGCTCGACCTGCTGATTTCGTTGTTAATTGCTATCGCGCTATCCATGCTGTTGTTATGGATGCTGCCCTCGCGACGTGTTGCGTGGCAAATACTATTTCCTGGAGCACTATTAATTGGTTCATCGATCACAATCCTCAATTTGGTGCTTGGCCGAATTCTGCTGACGCTGGGCCTCCGCTTTCAGGCCTATGGATTGGTGGGCGGCGTGCTGCTCTTGAGCCTTTGGGTCTGGTTGGTTGGTGTCATCCTGTACTACGGTCAATGCCTATGCGTCGTCCTTGATCGGCGCCAGCGCCTCAGGGTGGAAGCATCCTGCACTATTTGAATTCAGCTGATGCCGCGTTCGCGCACTTGGATTTGGTTGCTATTAGCGAGCTTGCTGCTGCTGGCTCCCGGGCCGGTAGGGCGCTTTGTGCTCGATCTGCTTGGAGGTATCACCCTGCTCCTGGTGCTGTTGCCCTTGTTCTTGGGTGCGGCGGGCTTTGTGGCATGGCAGGTTGTTCAACGGCGGCTGCGTACCTGCGAATCCTGCGGTTTCACCTCTATGCAGCAGGAATTTTGCCCGGCTTGTGGCAGCCCCTACGCTACTTCACCCATAGGTAATGAAGCAAGCGAACAGTTCGACGTTAGTAACGTCACAATTGACGTACAAGTTGTTGACGGTAAAGACCCTTCCTCGTGATTGGTGGTCGCTGATTCTCAGGGTTTAAGCAAAGCCCGGCTTAGCTTCGTGCTAGCTCCTCAAGACGTCGTTCCCGCAGATACAAAAAGAATGGAGCTCCAAAAGCGAAGGCCAGTGTCACGCAGCTAAGCAATACCCACGGTAGCCCGCGCATTTGTAGCCGCCTGCTTTCTTGTACGATCCAAATTACTACCGCAGTCGCTCCTATTGCTAGATCTCTGGATAGTGAAATGGCGGCTGGGTTTGCGTTTGCTAGGCGCACAAATAAGCCTAGGTCGAAACTTGCTCCGTATTCCTGAATGAATTCAATGTTTGCCAGCCAGGGGAGCACTGCTCCGCTGATCGCTAAGGCCAGATAGAGCCACTTCAGCGTCGAAGCTGCCTTGATGGCGGGTGTAGTTGAACTGTTGTTGGATTCAGGCGCCATGGTTTGAATTTGGTTATGGGAGATCGGTAAACGGATGTAAGTCTGTTTCGCCTTCTTGCCACAGCATTACTTCCTGTTCAACGTTATCGAGAACGGTTTCGCAGCGCTCCATGTAGGCGCGAGCTTGCCGATAGAGCCCGGTCATCGCCTCAACATCCAAGTCAGTGGCCTGCAGGGCTGCCAAGGTCAGCTGCAGGGCGGTGTGGGCTTCGTTGTACGAGAGATCGACACCAATATCCTTGTCGGTGGCGCCTCCGCTTGTTTTGCTTGTTGCTTTTGCCTTTGGCATGGTTTAAGGCGTAGCCGCACGGGCTTGGGGACTAATCTCGCGCACCATGGCGCTGACCTGGCCGTCGCTGAGCTGGGCGACCACGGCGAGGCCTTGTTCGACTTGCCGCACGGAACGCACTAAGACGCCATCGCCATTACGCAGCAGGCAGAAACCTCTTTCCAGTTGATGTGCTGGGGAAAGGGCTCGCAGCAGCTGCTGAGCGTGTACCAACTCCTGGCGACGACACTTCACCAGGCTGGTGGGATAGCAGGTTGCAAGTCGTTGCCGATCTCGGACTAATTGCTGACGTTCCCCCTGCAGCCTTAGATGTATGAGCTGCTGCAGATGCACCCCTTGCTGCTGCAGAGCCTGCAGCGCTATGCGGCGATCTGGCAGGAGGGCCACTAAGGCGGCGGTGGGGGTTGCGGCCCTGTAGTCGGCTACTAAATCAGCAACTGTGGTGTCGTCTTCATGGCCAATGCCGCTGACGACTGGCACAGGACAGGCGGCCAGACAGCGTGCCAGCTCTTCGTTGTCAAACACCGCCAGGTCTTCACGGCTTCCGCCGCCGCGGCCGATCACGATCGCATCGATTCCCAGCCGCTCCACCTGCTTGCTCACTTCCTCTAAGGCGCGGCAGATGGCTGCCTGTACAGGACCCTGCACTGGTATGGGCACTACGAGTACGGCCGCCGCGGGCCAGCGCTCGGCGCTGGTGCGCAGCATGTCGGCTAGGGCTGAACTCGGACAGCTCGTGAGTAGGGCGATACGACGTGGATAGGGGGGCAGGGGCCGCTTGCGGTGTGGATCCAGCAGCCCTTCGAGAGCCAGCCGGTCTCGTACCTGCTCGAATTGGCGCAGCACCGAACTTAAGCTCGGTCTGATGTCGAGTGCTTGAACGCAGAGGCTTGCCCGGTTGCTCCAGAAGTTGAGCTTGCCCACCACCACCACGCCATCCCCGTCTTCGGGAATGAAACTGAGCTTTGTCAGCTGAGAGGCCCAAACCACCGCGGAGATTGATGCCTGGTCGTCGACCAGAGTCATCCAGAGATGGCCCTTTTTGAGCTGGGGTCTGCTCACAGTGGCATCAAGCAAAAACCGGGGCGCAAAGCCCCGCTCCAGTAGCGATGCAACCGCCCCATTCAGTTCTGCCACGCCGTAGCGCGGTATCCCTGAAAATTCGCCCACTGCTGTCACGGCTTGATCTGCCGGTAGCAGAACCACCAGTAGATGCTCACTAGGCCAGCTAACAGAGCTACCGATCGCCCAATGGGATGGTCGACGCGCATCAGTCCTGCAGCGAAAATCACCAGAGCGCTGCTTAGCAGCCTTGAGCCATCACGGCGGTTATTGACGTAAAAGCGAGCCAAGGGCGCTTTGCCAGAAAAATCCAGTTTGGAGCAGACAGTCACAGGAAGGATCGATTTCTCTCAATCACGGCGAAGGCCCTGTTTCAGTCGCGCTTTGGTAAGTGCGGTTGCTTGGGCCTGTCGCGGTTCTTCCGGCCAGGGGTGACGGGGATAGCGACCGCGCAGCTCCTTGCGCACCGCCGCATAGCTGCTCTCCCAGAAGCCAACCAAATCCTGGGTGATTGCTGCCGGTCGCCCGGCCGGCGTGAGTAGGTGTACTGTCACGGCCAGCTGGCCAGCCATAACCGTCGGGTTGGTGCGGGTGCCGAATAGCTCCTGCAGCTTCACCGCCAGCACGGGCTGGCCGCTGCTGTAATCGAGGCTTACTTGGCGGCCAGAGGGCACTGGCAGAGCCACTGGCAGCAAGCGATCGAGTTTGGGACGCAGATCCCAGGGGGCTTCCCCCCAGAGGGCTTCGCTTAGGGGAAGGCCCTGCAGGTCGTCGCGGCTGCGTAGGCCGCTGAGGTGGGGACCAAGCCAATCATCCAGCTGCTCTAGCAACTGCTCGGGGCTACAGTTGGGCCAAGGCTCTCCTAAGTGCTGGTAAGCCAGGCTGAGGCGTTGCTGGAGTTGGCGGCTAGCTCGATCCCATGGCAGGGACTCCAGACCGAGCTGCCGCAAGCCATCTAGCAGGGCTCTGCGTATCAAGACTGGTTCGGCGTCGCTCCAGCTGCGTCGCTCCAGCACAAGTGCACCCAGCCGCAGCGAGCGTTCGCAGCGCACCCGCTGACTTTCCCCATCCCAGCGCGCTTCCACCGTGGCAAATCCCTGCCCGCCGGGCTGCTCCGCCAGCTGCCGCAGTTGCCCAATATCAATGGGCACAGCTAACTGGATGCGGGCGTCTTGGCCTTGTCCATCTAGCTGGGCAACGGCCAGCGCAGAGCAGGCCACCAGAGGGTCGTCTGCATGAAGCATTGCGCCACGGCCGCCACTGAGTAAAAAACGGCCAGGTCGGCCTGGTCTGACCAGGGCCAGACGCTCGGGATAGGCGGCGGCCACTAAGGCGGCTGCGGCCTCCGCCAGATTTGCTGATCGGCTAATCGGCATTGCGGCCGTAGGACTGGAGCTCTGACCGCCCAGCTGCCTGACCTGCCGGTGCAGCTGGGCCTGCAGCTGCTTCAGCCGGCGCTGCGGGCCGTCGCCAGGGCGGTTTTGTCCTAGCCAGTCAAGGCGCCGTAGTAGGTCACTCCCGGCCTCCTTACGGTCCAGGGGATCGCGCTCGCTCAATAGCACCGCCAGAGCGCAGGCCAGATCCAGCTGGCCTAGCTGCTCGCCCAGCAGCAGCAGCTGGGCGAGTCGCGGATGCACCCCCAGTTGGGCTAAGCGCTGCCCGTGGCCGTTCAGCCGCCCGCTGGCGGCTAGAGCCCCGAGTTGATCGAGGTGTTGACGGGCCTCCTGCAGGGGGGCTGGTGGCGGTGGGTCGATCCAATGGAGGTCGGCGCCAAGGGGATCGCCCCATTGGGCCAGTTGAAGAGCCAGCGGCAGGGGATCCACCTCCAGCAATTCCGGTGGATCGAAAGCGGGACGGCGCTGCTGTTCAGCGGGCGACCAGAGGCGCAGGCAGCGGCCTGGCTCTAGGCGACCAGCCCTGCCAGCCCGTTGCTCGGCACTGGCCTGGCTGGCGGGCACAGTGACCAGGCCGTCCAGTCCACTGCCTGGATCGAAGCGGTTGCGGCGGCTAAGACCGCTGTCGAGCACAAGGGTTACCCCGGCCAAAGTGAGAGAACTCTCAGCTATGGAAGTGGCCAACACCACCTTGCCGGCGGCGCCGCTGGCAGGGCCGATGGCGCGGCCTTGGGCCTCCAGGGGCAGGTTGCCGTGCAGGGGAACACACTCCACGCCCCCATGGCTGGGATCTCCCCAGCTCGTGGCGGCAATCATTCGGTGGCAGTCCTGTATCTCCCTCATTCCGGGCAGGAACACCAGCACAGTTTCACCGTCACCGCGCTGCTCTAGCCAGTGCTGCTCAAGGGCGCGCACCACCTGTTGCCCAAGCCGTTCGCTTGGCCGCGGTGGTTGGTGGCTGATTGTCACCGGATGGCAACGCCCTTCGCTGTTCAGCACGGTGGCCCCTGGCAGTTGCTCAGCCAATGGAGCCAGGTTCAGGGTGGCTGACATCACAACCAGGCGCAGCTCCGGCCGCAGCAGCTCTCGGGCTTGCCGCACCAGGGCCAGTGATAGATCCGTATCGGCGCCCCGTTCGTGGAATTCGTCGAAGATCAGGCAGTCCACTCCATCAAGGGAGGGGTTGGCCTGCAGGCGCCGCAAAAATAATCCGTCTGTCAGCACCTCCAGTTGTGTGGCTGCAGAGGTGCAGGACTCGAGCCGCACGCTGTATCCAACTTGCTGGCCGAGGGGCTCACCAAGATCAGCCGCCAGCCGTTGGGCTGCAGCTTTGGCGGCCAGGCGGCGCGGCTCAAGCATCCAGATCCGGCCGGTTTTAGTGCCGGCCCCGCCCGAGTTTGAATTAAGTCCAGCAAGCAGGGCCAGGGGCACCCGAGTGGTTTTGCCAGCTCCAGGAGGTGCCTGGAGCAGCACCGTGGCGCCAGGAGTGCATGCTTGCAACAGCGGCCCAAGCAGGCCGTCAATCGGCAGTGGGGGCTTGGGCAGGGGGCGTTAGCAGCGGGGCTCTAGCAGGGGTGCCATCGGCAGGTGGAAGGGCGTAGTGGGATCAACGCACGTGGCGAACGCCATCTACCGGGTGGTAGGCCTCGCCGGTGAGTTCCTCGTAGACGATTGCCGGCAGACCGGTTTCAAACATCGTCTGCAAGGCCTCTTTCAAATATGGATTCCAACCACCGGTGCTGACTTTGCCGTGGCGAACGGTCCAGTCCCAGGTGCCTTGCAAATCACGGGGGATGCGCCCCTCGCGATCACGGCGGGCGACCAGGTCCTGGGATTCCACTAGCCCCACCAGAATTGGATCTTTGCCGTAGGCGGGTGTGATGCTGAGCTCAAGCCGAATCGGATCGTCTTTGATCAGCTTGAGGCGAAAGCGAGGCGGCAGTTTCAGATTGGTCAGCACTGCTGCCACGATTCGGGTCCGTTGATCCACTGTTTGTCTCCGCTAAAACACGAGCTCAACGGAGAGCCTATTCAGCTGAGGTCTCCTGGGTAAACGGGTTGTTCGTTGTCACCGCTGAAACGGACGGTCAACAGGTCTTCTTGGGTGATCTGACCTTGAGAATCAAGTAACTCGGGGTGGATAGTAAGTCGCCCGGTCCGGTCGTTGTTTGGCCTCACCTGGGGGCCCTGGGGGACTGCGGTGCCCAATGCATCCCTATCACCAGGACGGGGAATGGCCCGGAAACCCTGGCCCATCACTTTGAAGGCTTGCCAGAGCAGGGCTACGAAGCAGGCGGCGTAAATCAGGGGGAAAAGCTGGGAAAGCAAGTTGTTCATGGCCGAATATCAGGCCTCAGATCGTGGAATATGTGAAGCAGATCCATCATTGCCTGATCCGAGCCGCCTGGGGATCGGAGCCTGTGGCCTCGCTGCTGTTAGCAACCATCCAGGCCCAAAGGGTGCTGAACGCGGCGCCGAAGGCGAGAAAGGCAATTAGGAGCCGCCCGGTGTCCATGGATTGAAAGATTTGTTAATCAATTTTAGGGCTGGTATTGGGTGCCTGTGGCAGGGGAAGCAGGAGGGAAATCACCCTATAGGCGTCTGGAGCCTGGCTGCCTACGGTTTTATTTAGTTGCTGGTTGTAGTAATGGCTGGATTGCGCGCCTTGCCCTGGCTGGGTTCTGGGCTAGTGGTGCTGGGTCTGATGACACCCCCGGCTCCCTGGTCAGCTGCTGCCGTCCGTGCCCAGAGCGCAGTTTCTGCCAGCTTGAATCGCCAGTCGTTTGTGGCTGCTGCTGTTCGCCGAGCTGGGCCCGCAGTGGTCACCATCGACACGGAACGGACAGTGGCTACATCAGGCGGTTCTTCGGGAGGCTTGCCCAGGGGCCTGCTCAACGACCCCATGTTTCGCCAATTTTTTGGCATGCCCCAGCTGCAGCAGCAGCCTTCTCAGCGCACGGAGCGTGGGCAGGGAAGCGGCTTCATTTTCCAAGTAGATGGCCTGATCCTTACCAATGCTCACGTAGTGGAGAAAACAGACCGGGTGACGGTTGGGCTGCAGGGAGGTCGTCGAGTTGAGGGCACGGTGGTCGGTCTCGATCGCCTCACGGATCTGGCGGTTGTGAGGTTGGCTGGAGGTGGCCCTTGGCCAGTAGCGCCCCTGGGCAACTCCGACAGCCTTCAGGTGGGCGAGTGGGCAATTGCCGTCGGCAATCCATACGGTTTGGACAACACCGTGACTATGGGCATCATCAGCAACCTCAACCGTAATGCCAGCAAGCTGGGCATTACGGACAAGCGCTTGGATCTGATCCAGACCGATGCAGCCATCAACCCAGGCAATTCAGGCGGTCCGCTGCTGAATGCGGATGGCGAGGTTATAGGTATAAACACATTAGTGAGAACTGGTCCTGGTGCTGGCTTGGGCTTTGCCATCCCCATTAACAGGGCTCGAGACATTGCACAACAACTAATCGCTACCGGTAGAGTCAGTCACCCGATGATTGGAGTAAGTCTTGATGGGGTGCGTCCTGGGGATGGAACCGGCCTGAGTCAAGGGGTTCGGGTGATGTCTGTGCAGACTTCAGGGCCATCGGCCCGCGCAGGCCTGCAAAAGGGGGATGTGATTGTTGCTGTGGGCGATCAGCCGATTTCAAGCCCCTCGCAGCTAGTAACAGCGGTTGAGCGGGCAGGGGTTGGGGGCAGCCTGCTGCTTCGGATTAGTCGCTCGGGAAACTTGATGCAGTTGACGGTTGTTCCAGTCCAAATGGCCCCACCCCGCTAGGCGGCCTCCTGCCCCCAAGGACCGCCCAGCTCAAGGGGGGATTTAACTGGAGCGCCGAGCTGCTGGCGCATCACCCATTGGGTAGCTGCTTTCTGGCTGTGCCAGGCCTGCAGCAATTGCTTGGCAATCCCTTGCAAGGTCTTGGGGTCGGCGGTGGCCTCGATGGCCCGGCTCATGCGTTCCAGCTCAAACTGCTGACCGAGACTTAGGGCAAGTGGTTCTGACATGGCAAACCCCGCAGTGGTCTGTTGGATGCGCCAACGCTACAAAGTGTTTCATTCACGTGCGTAGCGGTTGCAACAGGGCGACTTCCTTGTGCGGATTCGCTGTTCTGCGGGGAAGGCCTGGCCGAGGTGTGGGATCAGGGCTGCTCACGCAGCTGCTCCACGCAGCGCGTCACGCAGGCGCCGTCATCCAGGGAGCAAGTGGTGATGCATTCGAAGTACACCTCAAGAGGGTCGCTTGAGCCGATGCTTTCCTGGTGGCCTGCGTTTTGGTAGCTAGTGCCCTGGGTGTTGAGTCCCATGTGTGCGCTATTCATGATCTCCTGTAGTTGCGGCTACCTGTCAGCTTATGCACACCAAACCGAAGGGTCCAGGGAAATGAGTCTTCCTGCCTAAGCCGCGGTGAAGTTCTGTGTAGAAGCTGGGAAGCGCCGCAGGCGCTGGGTGGGGTCAGCTGGTTTTAGCTTGCGATTTACGTGCCGCTTGCTTGGCTTTATTAGCGGCCTGTTTTGTCGCCTTGCGCTCGGCTTCTTCAGCCTGGCTGGCCAGGCTGGCTTCCTCATCCTTCTTGGTGAGGTAGTAGGAATAATCGCCGCGGTAAAGCACCAACTGGCCATCGCGTATCTCCACGATCCGGTTGGCCACACGTGAAATGAAATAGCGGTCATGGCTCACCAGGAGGGCCGCACCCTCGTAGGCGATCAGCGCGTCTTCCAGCATCTGCTTGGCTGGAATGTCGAGGTGGTTGGTGGGCTCATCGAGCACTAGCAGATTGCAGGGACTTAGCAGCATCAGAGCCAGAGCTAGCCTGGCCTTCTCCCCTCCAGAGAGCTTTCCGGCCTCCTTGAATACGCTTTCGTTGCTGAAGCAGAAACTGCCCAGCAGGGAGCGCACCTGGGTTTGGGTCCAGTCGGGCACAACCTCGAAGATCGTGTCGATCACGGTTTTGGAGAGGTCTAGGGCTTCGGCTTGGTTCTGCTCGAAGTAGCCAGCCACCACGTTGTGCTCACCGAGGCGGGCGCAGCCATCCTCCGGCTGTTCGTTGCCCATGATCAGCCGCAACAGGGTCGACTTGCCGGCGCCGTTGGGCCCGACAAAGGCGATGCGGTCACCCCGCTCCACCTCCAGTTCAGCGCCCAAAAACAGGATCTGCTCGCCGTAGCTGTGGGTCAGGTTTTGAATATCTGCCACCAAGCGCCCAGAACGTGGTGCTTCTGGGAAGCGGAAGCGCGGCCCGCCAATGCCTTCGAGTGGAGCTTCGACCCGCTCAACCTTCTCCAGCAGTTTCTCCCGGCTTTTGGCCTGGGTGGAGCGGGTTGCGCTGGCCCGGAAGCGGTCGATGTAGGCCTGCTGGGCTCCCAGCTCCTTCTGTTGCCTGTCAAAGGCGGCCTGGGTGGCTTCGCGCTCCAGGGCTTTCTGCTCCAGGTGCTGGCTGTAGTTGCCCAGGTAGGTGCGCGATACCCCCCGTTCGGTCTCGACTATCTGGTTGCAGACCCGATCCAGGAAAGTGCGGTCGTGGCTGATCACCACTTGAGCTGCTGTCTGCTCGAGCAGGTAGCCCTCAAGCCACTGGATCGTTTCCACGTCTAGATGGTTGGTGGGCTCGTCGAGCAGCAACAGATCGGGTTCCTGGAGAAGGATTTTGCCGAGGGCGATGCGCATCTGCCAGCCGCCGGAGTAGTCCCCCACTAGCTGTTCGGCGCCTTCGGGGCTGAAGCCAATATTGGGCAGCAGTTTGTCGATGCGGGCGTCGAGCTCGTAGCCGTGCAACGCCTCAAAGCGACTATGCAGCCTGCCCAGCTCATGAATTAGCTCGTCGAGATGCTTCGGGTCGCTGGCGGCCTGCTCGCTGGCCATCTCGTGCTCAACCTGGTGCTGGCGTATCAGCACCTCGGCGGCTTCGCCGAAGGCCTGGAACAGTTCCTCGCGCACCGTTCGGGCTGGATCGACGTCGAATTCCTGTTGTAGATAGGCAATTCGGGGCTCGCCCTGTTTCACCACAAGACCACTGCTGGGCTCTTCCAGCCCGGCAATAATCTTCATCTGGGTTGACTTACCGGCCCCGTTGACGCCCACTAGGCCAATGCGGTCTCCAGGTTTCACCTCCCAGGTGACATCGCGCAGCACCTCGCCGGTGGGATAGATCTTGCCGATGCGTTCGAGGCGGAGCACGTAGAAGGGTCTCGGGACCAGCTCCATCATCCCTGGCGGCCTATCTGCCTGGGGGCCGGCGGAGCATTCACGTGGTGCAGACTCGAATGATCTGCCTGTGTAGTGGCCATGATCAAACGCCTTGAGCAGGTGGCGGCCCTGGTGGTCGCGGCTGGTCTGGCGATCGTGAGTTACTGGCTGTTTTTCAGCTGGGCGGGTGGGGACCGCGATCAGCGTCAACAGCGCCGCACCAACTCAGAGCCCTCCCCGGGCCTTCACCAGCCACTGCTTGCTGACGCTGTCATCAAGGCTGGCAACGTAGGAGCGGATCTCTTGGGAGGTAACCGGCAAATTGAACTGCTGGCCCAACTCCATAATTCGGCCAATGGCTCCGTTGGGGTCCTGAAGGGCTTGGCGGAATAGCGCCTGAGTTAGGGAGTGGTCGGCGCTGATTCGGCCGTAGAGCTCGGCGACATTGCTGGCGGTCATTGCAGTCAGCTACTGGCTAACCACTAAAATAATGCGTGTCAGGCGGCTTGCAGGCTTTCACCTTGCTCGGGTGTGCCACAGGCGGATGCATCTTCCATGCTGCGGGCGTCTAAGCAGAGCACCTTGCGCAGCTCGGCGTAGTTTGCCGCCAAGGCGCCACGGCCCTCCTGCTGGGCTCCGTATTCGGCCCTTTGCAGCACGTGATGCAGGTGAGTGAGCAGATAGGTGCTGATCACAGCGGAGACAAGTACGTCACTGCGTTCTGCGGTCCGGCGTTTGCGGCCTTGGGCTGCTGAGGGGGTGGTTGAGGCGCGAGGGGTGGAGGAACGGGGCACGGTGTGCACCTCCGATGGGATGGTTGCCTTCAGCATAGTCTTGGATACTACCCTTGTGCATCTCTGTACACTGGTTGCTACCTGAGGGGTGTGATCCAAGCCGCTCCAGCTTCAGTTCACTTTTGCTTCAGAACTCAGTGGCCACCCGGCAGACCTCATCCAGTGGCAAGGCGAAGTCACCTCGTATTCAGGTGGTATTGCCCGAAGAGCTCTGCCAGCGGCTGGCTGATCTCGCTGACGTCGAGTCCCGCACGGTGAGCAACATGGCCAAGGTGCTGATTCAGCAGGGCGTGGAACGGCTTGAGCAGGCCCAGGGGGGCTTTCAGGCTGAGCTTTTCCGCCAGGGACTGGAGGCCAGTCAGGGCCAGAAGCCCCAACGCCTGCGCGGAGCTCCCCGCAGGGTTCGCTTGCATCGACCGGACTGAGGATGGGCGCTTAGGCCCAGCACGGCGCCGCCGCTCGCTCCGGTGACCGAAGGCAAATTGCCCTGATGCTCAAGAACGTGCCACCAGGCCAGCAGGGCGAAGGCCAAGGCTTCTCGCTCCGCCTCGCCGATGCCGAATTCCGCCAGTTGCCTCACGATCAGACCTCGGCAGCGGCGTTGCAATTGTTCAACCAGCAGGCTGTTGCGGCAGCCCCCGCCAGCTAACAGCAGCTCTATCGGCTTAGGGCCATGCTCTAGCTCCTGGGCCACTACCGCCGCACTGAAGCCGCTCAAGGTGGCCAGGGCATCCGCGGGGTTTCTTCCCCCTATTTCGGCCAGTCGGCGCTCCAGGTCTGCTTGGCCAAACAGTTCACGACCGGTGGATTTCGGCGGCGGGCTCTGGAAATAGGGCTCGGCCAGCCAGCGCTGAATCAGAGCTTCATCGATCTGGCCCCGGCGGGCCCAGGCCCCATCGGCGTCATAGGCCTGCTTACCGCCACTGAAGTGCAGGGTTGCCAGATCCAGCAAAGTATTAGCTGGGCCGCAGTCCCAGCCCCGCACCGGCAGGGAGCTATCTGGCCCTTGAGCGGGTGGAATCAAGGTGAGGTTGGCGATGCCCCCCAGATTCAGCACGGCCCGCCAGCCGCCGCAGCGACCTAGCAGGGCCTGGTCCGCGGGGGGGACAAGGGGCGCCCCTTGGCCGCCGAGGGCAAGATCGGCGCTGCGAAAATCGAATATCACCGGCTTGGCAAGCAGTTCCGCTAGCAGCTGCCCCTGCAGTATTTGCCAGCTGGCTCCTCGCTTGCCCTGCTGGGGTGGTCGATGCCAGAGGGTCTGGCCATGGCAGCCAACTAACTGGGCATGGTCTTGGGGGTCGCATGCCCGAGCTGCCAGAGCTTGCTGCTCGGTTACGGCTTCCGCCAACTCGAGCAGGGTTGCGCTGTTGACCAGCTGACCTTGGCCGATGCCGACCAGCTGGCGCTGGAGCTTGGCCGGGTAGGGGTTGAAGTGGTGGCTTTCAATCCGCCAACGCGGATGTTGGGGTGGCCCACTGAAGTTGGCCAAAACGGCATCCACGCCATCGGCGCTAGTGCCACTCATCAACCCCAACACCCGCATCAACCCAGGCTCACTTGTTGGGCTGGGGGGTCATGCGCAGGTAGGGCTTGATTTCCGTGACGCCCTTGGCAAACTTGGCTCGGGCATCTTCGGTGGAGATCGATGGCACCACCACGCAATCGTCGCCGTCTTTCCAGTTCACCGGGGTAGCCACGGAGTGGTTGTCGGTGAGCTGAAGCGAATCGATCACCCGCAGGATTTCGTCGAAGTTGCGGCCGGTGCTGGCGGGGTAGGTGATCTGTAGGCGCAGTTTTTTGTTGGGATCGATGATGAACACCGAACGCACGGTCAGATTGTTGAGTGAATTGGGATGGATCATCCCGTAAAGGTCGCTCACCTTTTTGTCCGCATCCGCCAGGATCGGATAATCAACTGTTGTGTTCTGGGTTTCGTTGATATCGCAGATCCAGCCGTTGTGGCTTTCGGCGGAATCCACGCTCAGGGCGATGGTTTTGACATTGCGCTTCTGCCATTCGGCGCGCAGCCTGGATACCTCACCTAATTCGGTGGTGCAGACCGGGGTGTAATCGGCCGGGTGAGAGAACAGCACAACCCAGCTATTAGCGCCGAAGTCGTAAAGGTTGATCGGGCCCAGCTGGGAATCCTGGGTGAAATCGGGAACGGTATCGCCGAGTTGGAGTGCCATGGGAGGCTTTAGGGCAAGGGGAATGCTCTGATTGATCGTGCCACAACTCAGAGCGGGCATGTGGTGTTTTCGTGCTCAGGCGCTGACTCGGGCCAGCTGCGCAGCTCCTGGCGCAGGTGCTGCAGGCCCAGGCAAGCCGTGGCGGAAATGAACAGGGCCGTTGGTGCTAGCACCCGGGCTCGCTCCACCTCCCCAGCGGGACAGCGGTCGATCTGATTAGCGATCAGTCGCCTTGGGGCCGTCGCACCAAGGGAATCGAGAATGGTGTTCACGGTGTGCCACTGCTCGGGCCAGGCCGGGTCGGCTAGATCAACCACGACCAACAGCCCCTCAGCTTCAAGGGTTTCCTCCAGGGTTGAGCGGAAGGCTTCCAGCAGGGGCGGCGGCAAATCGCGGATGAAGCCCACCGTGTCTGTGAGCAGCAGTGGCTCCGGCAGCTCCAGGCGCCGGGTGGTGGGATCGAGGGTGGCAAACAATGCGTTTTCGGCCAGTACGGCGCGGGCCTCGCTTGCCCTAGTAAGCGCGTTGAGCAGGGAGCTTTTGCCAGCGTTTGTGTAGCCGACTAGGGCCAGACGCCGCAGCCCCTGGCGGCTGTGGCGCAACCTGGCCCGGTGTTCGCCCAGTTGGCTCACCTCTCGCTGCAACCGCTCGATACGGCGGGCGATGGCGCGGCGGTCTTTTTCCAGTTGGGTTTCTCCTGGCCCCCGGGTGCCGATACCTCCCCCCTGCCGCGACAAGCTGCGGCCGCGGCCCGTGAGCCGGGGCAGCCTGTAGCGCAGTTGGGCCAGTTCCACCTGCAGGCGTCCGGCGGCGCTGGCGGCCCGTTGGGCAAAGATGTCGAGGATCAGTTCGCTGCGATCGCTCACCGGCAGGTCCAGTAGCCGCTCCAGGTTGCGGGCCTGCACCGGTGTGAGCTCCCGGTCGGTCACCACCAAAGTGGCGCCGAGCCGCCTGGCCTCCAGGGCCGCTTCTCCTACTTTTCCCTCACCCCAGAGGGTTTGGGCTGCTACCTGGCTGCGGCGCTGCTCCACCACCCCCACCGGCACGGCGCCGGCGCTGTGCACCAGGCCCTCCAGTTCGGCGATTAGGCGTTGGGCCCTGCCGCGGTCACCGGGGGTGAGGGCCAGCAGCAGCACCCGTTCGGGACCGTCTTGGTTGGTGCCAACGGCGCTAATCCTGGGCTCGTTTGGTGGCGTAAGGCTGAGGGGATCGCGGCTGCACAGCTGGGCCAGATCTTCAGCGGCTTCGCTTGTCCAGGGTTCGGCGGCGTCGGGATGGGCGACCAGCAGTTGGGCTGGCCATTGGCCCCCGGACTCAGCCCTGTCGCCGAAGCGCAGCCAGAGTATGGGGGCTAAATCCAGCCCCACAATTCCTTCCTGGCGGCCGGCTTCGAGCTGTTTGGTTCGGCCGCAGCAGGTGATCAGGCGCAGCTCAGAACCCTGACGGCGCTCCGATCCGGGTAGGCGCTCCAGCAGCCGGCCCGATTGCTCCAGTGGACCTACCCACAGCAGCCGGCACAGGCCCCGGCTATCTACTACCAGGCTGAGCGGCAGCTCCAGCTCGCGACTTTCACTAGCAAGCCGCTGCAGGCAGAGCAGCTCTGCCACCTGGTCGTCGGGATGGCGCCGGTGGCATAGGCGTTCCAGGCGTCTTTTCTGGGCGGGTCGCAAGCCGGCCGTGCGCCCCGCCAGGCCGGCTTGTTTCACCACAGATGGACAGCAATTGCTGATTTGATCATGGGCGTTTTACCCGTATCAAATTTTGACTCCCCAGCAGCGTCAACGGGGCCAGTCCGCCAGCCAGCCGGCGGCCACCTTGAACTGGTGCGATTTGCCAGGTAATCGAGCTAGGTATGCCAGTCTGCGGATCTGAAATGCCGCTGCTCCAGCCAAGGTGAATCCCCCGCCAACGAGGCTGGCCTCCCCCCGGCCCAAGCTCATCATTTCGCCAAGGTCGTTGTAATGGAAGGGCTCCAGCGGTTCTCCGGCGAGAGAACGGAGCAGGTTTCCTGCCAGGCACTCCGCCTGCTGGAAGGCCACCTGGGCGGTGGCTGGCAGCCGGCACTCCTGCTGGGCAATATCGCCTAAGGCAAACAGATAGGGGTGGTCGACCAGCTGCAGGCTGGGCTCACAACTCAGTCGCCCCAGCTGATCAACGGGAATTGCCGGCTGGCATTCCGGCGCCTGAAAGCGCAGGCCGGCAGTCCAGATCACCCCATCAACATTGAGCTGCTCAGTCCCTGTGGGCCCTAGCAGGGTCAGTCCACCGGCCTGAACTGCCTCGACGCGGGTTTTGGTTCTTAACCTCACATCCCGGCGCTGTAGGGCTTGCTCGGCCTGCTCTCGATTGAAGGCTTTGGCCTGGGGCAGCAGTCCGGGGCCCTGCTCGATCAGGTCCACGATCGTGCTGCCTTGCAATTGGTCGGCCAACTTGCAGGCCAATTCCACCCCGCTGGCTCCCGCTCCCACTACGGCTAGACGCTGCAGGGGCCTGGACCGCTCCTTCAAGGTCTGGATCAACTTCTGCAGGCGTTCCACATCTGCCAAGGTCCGAAAGCCCAGGCTGTATTCAGCGACGCCGGGGATGCCGAAGTCGTTGGTCTGGGCCCCAGTGGCTAGCACCAGGCGACTGAAGGGCAGGCACCGGCCGCTGGATGTGTAGACATGAGACGAACGGGTGTCGATTCGCACTACTCGGTCTTGTAGCCAGGCCACTCCTTTGCCCGCCAGCACGCTGTCGTAGCGGGGGGCGATTTCCCAGCTGCGGAGTTCGCCACTAAGCAGCTCGTAAAGCAGGGGCAAGAACAAGAAGCGATCGTTGGGTTCGATCAGCAGAATTGGAGGGTGTTGACGACGCGCTGCTAGGGCGAGTGCGGTGTAAAGGCCACCAAAGCCTCCGCCTACGATCACCACAGGCGCTGTAAGCGGGGTCTCCGCAGCCTCCGATCGCCCAGCCTCAGGGTTCAGCATTGCTTTGGTGGTCTAACGCCGGCACCTGCATTTGAACCCTAACCAGCGACTCACTCAAAGGGCGATGATGGCTCCATGCAGACGGTTTCAGCCCCAGCCCTTCCCCCCGATGGCGCCGGTCGGCCGATCGATCTGGCCGCTGCCCGGGTGCTGCTGGCTCCCCTGACGGCCCAGGAGCGCCTGCGCTGGGCCCTGGACACCTTCGAGGCAGGGTTTGCACTCACGACCAGTTTTGGTATCCAGGCGGCAGTGCTGCTGCACATGGTGAGCGAGCTCACCGGCAAGTCAGGTAGGCAGGTGGCCGTGATTTGGGTTGATACGGGCTATCTGCCCCAGGAGACTTACCAATACGCCGAGCGACTGGTTGAGCAGCTCCAGCTCCAACTAGTTGTGGCCCAGTCAGCCATGAGCCCTGCCCGGATGGAAGCTCTGCACGGCCGCCTCTGGGAGACAGACCAAGGTGGAGATCTTGAGCTCTACCACCGCATCCGCAAGGTGGAGCCTCTCGATCAAGTTCTCACCGATCTGAAGGTGACCTGTTGGGCCAGTGGCGTGCGCGGCAGCCAGACCGACCATCGCAGGGCGATGGAACCCCTTGATGCGGTTCGTCAGCGCTGGTCGCTGCGGCCGCTGCTCTCCTGGAGCAAACGGGATGTGTATTACTACATGGAAGAGCACAAGCTGCCCCAGCATCCGCTGTTTGAGCAGGGTTATTCCACGGTGGGCGACTGGCACTCCAGTGCTCCTGATTTGGGAGATGTCACTGGCCGGGCGACCCGTTTTGGTGGGCTTCAACAGGAATGTGGCATTCACCTGCCGGGACTGATGGGCGAGGGCATCTGAACGAGGGCCGTTGGCTGCTGATCGGCAACAGCCGATGGCACTGGGCAGCGGGTGAGCCGGGCGCTTTGTGCACTTGGAGTGCCCAGGCGGGTGTGGGCGAACTCAAGGGGCTGGTGGCTTGGGCTGCGGTCGGCCCTGTGCCGGCGGCTGCCCCCCTGCCGCCGGAGCGGCGGCTGCTTTTGAAAGATGTGCCCTTGTTGGAGCAGCCTGACTGGCTGGGGGTGGATCGTGCCTTAGGGGGGTGGCGAGCTTGGTGCCTTGCTGGTGCTCCCGTATTGGTGGCGGACAGCGGCACAGCCTTGAGCCTCACTCTGATTACCGCCGAGGGTCGATTTGCGGGCGGCCGGTTGCTGGCGGGGGCGGCCTTGCAGTTGCGGGCCCTAGGCGCTGAAACCGCAAACCTGCCAGCCATGGAGCCGCCTCCAGCCCTGCCCTCGAAGCTTTGGCCCCACTTCACAACAGACGCTATGGCTGCTGGAGTTTTGCGGGGGCTGGCGGCAGCTGTAGCTGAGGCTGGGCGCGAAGCCCAAATCAGCTGCCCAGGCTGCAGCCTGTGGCTCACGGGAGGGGATGGATCACTGCTGGCGCCGTTGTTACTGCAGCTGCTAGCCAGCGACATGCAGGTGCAGCTGGCTCCGAACCTGGTCCTTGAGGCCCTAGCTGAACTCAGGCCAGGCCCAGATCGCTGAGGATGTCATCGGCCATGGTTTCAGCCTTCACTTTCGTGTAGCTCTTTTCGATTTTTCCCTCAGCGTCCACCACAAAGGTGTGACGCATCATTCCCATATATTCCTTGCCCATGAATTTCTTGAGTCCGTAGCTTTCATAGGCCGCGGCCACTGGGCAGGGTTCGGCGTCGCTAAGCAAGGTGAAGGGGAGGTCGTATTTGGCGATGAATTTGGCGTGGCTGCTGGCCCCGTCTTTGCTGATGCCGAGCACGGTGATGCCTTGCTTTTCGAATGCCGCCCACTGGTCGCGAAAATTGCAAGCCTCTTTGGTACATCCAGGGGTGTCGTCCTTGGGATAGAAGTAAATGACCACCCGTTGGCCCTTGAACTGGGACAGCTTCACCGCCGTTCCCGTCTGGTCTGGCAGGGTGAAATCGGGGGCGGGATCGCCGATCTGCAGTGCCATTGGACATCAAACCACTTACTGGCATGAGCCTAAGCAGCAGCTGGGAGATGCCGCAGCGTCAGGCTCCCCAGCTTTGGTTGCGCTCCTTAGATGGTGGTGACCTCGGTTGCCTATCCAGCAGGGAACGGAGTTGGGGCGCCGCTCTGCCGGAGCCGCAGCGACATCGCTACTTCCACAGCCGGGCGCAGCTCCGGCAGCAGCTGGCGGAGGTGTTGGGCTGTGCTGACGCCGATGTGCCCCTCCATAGTCCGCCGGGCCAGCCACCCCAGCTGACAGATGGCAGGGGTTGGGTCAGCCTCAGCCATAGCGGCGCTGTTTTGCTGATCGGTTATTCCAGGTATCCCATCGGAGTCGACCTCGAATCCACGGCTCGACCGCTGCAGCCAGCGGGGTTGATGAGACGGTTTTATCCAAATGCTGAACAAGCCCAGTTGCAGGATTTGATTGGGGAGGAGCTGCGGCGAGCGGTGCTCACCAGCTGGGTGCTGAAGGAAGCGGCGATTAAGTGGCGCCATCGCACCCTGGCGGCGGAACTGGCTCTGTGGTTTTACGACCATGGCAGCGGCAGATTGCGGCATATCGGGGATGGGGCCCAGCCGGATTGCAGCAGCGCGGTGCAGCGGGGTTGGCGATGGGGCGCTGTTGGTGAGGATTGTGCGGGGTTGGTGCTGCAGGCGTAAGAACTGCCTAATTAGGCGAAGGTGCAGGAAGAAGCGTGCAGGATTTGCCAAAAAACGCAAATTTGCTGCTGCAATCCGTTGCGGCTCTTCAGTTATTTATGTGTCGATGTGCTCTGCTGACTTGCTTCTTTTGTGAAATGCGGCAGTGCGTGGCTACTTTCGAAGAGAACTGATTCCACGTCTCTTGTGATCAAGCGTTTGCTGGCCGGCCTTTTTGTGGGTACGGCCCTCTCGGCGGTGGCCCTGCCAGCGTCCGCCGCAGTCGACAACAATCTCCCCGTTCGTTGGAACACCGGCGGTGCTGTGTGGTCCACCAACCAGGATGCCTTCAATACATTTCTGCAGTCTGGTGAAGTCACCGATCGGGGGCTTGAAGGCGGCCTGAAGCGCTCCGGCTGGACCGCTGCCGAGGTTCGTGAGGGTATGAACAAGGCCTACAACGTGGACTTCGTTGGCGTCTCCCGCTTCCTTTACTCGGATGCCGGTGTGAAGTTCCTCAAGAACCAAACCACCAGCTACTTCCCCTACTGGAGCATGAACACCTTCGCGGTGCAGGCTCTGCGCTCGGCGATCGTGGCCGATGCCCGTGACGGCCAGATCTCCTCGGCCGGCATCATGCAGGCCCTGCCTACAGACATGCGCCTAGCCGATTTCTGCAACACCTACACCGGCGCTCAGAACGTCTGCGCAGAAGGTCGTTGCCAAGGTGAAGCCCAGTGCACATCTCTGCTCTCCTGGTACGTGTTCCTGCCGGCTTGCATCCAGGCCAACCAAATGGCCGATCCCGTGGCTCAAGTGCGCATGCTTGTCCCTGCCCCGGTTCAGCAGGCCCAACCTGAAGCCATCCGCGGCCTCTGGTGATCATTGGTTTGGTGTTCGGCTCGCATTAGGCGGTTCACCACCCCAGCTGCCCCGGCTAGCGCCGGGGCTTTATCAAGGTGTGCTCAAGGGCCTGGGGCAGGGGCTGTCCTTGCAGGCGGCTAAATGCTTCTCGCAGGCTTTGCACTGTCTCAATGGCTAGGGGCTTGCCCCGGAGCGCGGCCATCGCTTCGAGATAGGGGCTGGCCGGGGCCAGCCAGCGTTCGATCAGCTCGGCCGTCAGCTCGAGTTGGAGCGACTCCCGCCACTGCTCCTGCTGCACTTGCCACCCCGCAGCGATCAAGCTGCGTTGGCTGATCAGGGCGGTGCTCTGGGCCTGGATCAGCCGCTGCCCCTCCAGGTGAGTTAGCTCCTCCAGCAAGGTTTGCAGGGAGGGTTCTGCCGTGCCGATCAGGGCCTGCAGCCCTGCTGCTGGTCCGAGTTGGGGAGTGCTGAACAGCAGGCGCCATTGGCCGGTGTCGCCCAGCAGCGCCCCTGCCTGGCCGATCCAGGCCTCGATTTGTTCGGCGCTGAGGCCCTGCCAGGGTTGCCGCGCTATCACCCAGTCGAAGCGGGCCCCGGAGTCAAGTGCGAGTTGTGGTTCGAGCTGGGAGCTAAGGGCGGCAGGGGTTTGGGGAGGCACCAGCAGCAGCTGGGGCTGGCGCAGGCTGTCGAGCACCTTCAGCTGGGCCTGCAGCCGCTCCCGGTCGGAGGCCTGGGCCACCGTGATCACTACCCCGCCCTCGGGCGTAGCGGCCAAGGGATCTAGGGCCCATAGCAACGACCTCGCCTCCAGCACCAGCACCCGGTCGTGGCGCCGCCAGACCACCCCATCCCAGAACCGACGTCTCAGGGTGTCGAGTCGTTCTCCCTCGGCGGCGGCTTGCCGCTGCAGCCAGCGCTCCAGCTGGGGATCCTCCGGACTGCTGCTAAGCACGTCGCCCTGATCCGCCGCCATCTCAGCGGCAGCCGCCAGCTGGGCGGCCCGCCGCTGTTGCAGGCGCTCGCGCCTCTGGCCCTCCCAGCCCAGGCTGCCCGGTTGCCAGAAGATCTCACCTTGAAGTGCGCCAGGTAAGTACTGCTGGGCTACCCAGTGCTCCGCGTAGGCATGGGGGTAGCGGTAGCCCACTCCATCGCCAAAAGCCTGGCCATCACGGTTGGCGTCGCGCAGGTGGGCTGGCACCTGCTGACGGTTGGCGCTGCGCACGCTTTTGAGGGCATCGAAGAAACCCAGCACGCTGTTGCTCTTCTCCGCTCCCGCCAAATAAAGAGCTGCCTGGGCCAGTGGGTAGAGCCCCTCCGGTAAGCCCACTCGCTCGAAGCTGGCCGCGCAGGCTTCCACCACCACCACGGCCTGGGGATCGGCTAGGCCGATGTCTTCGCCAGCGGCGATCAACATGCGGCGGAAGATAAAGCGCGGATTTTCGCCCGCCTCCACCATGCGGGCCAACCAGAAAAGGGCCGCATCGGGATCGGAACCGCGCAACGATTTAATGAAGGCGCTGATCGTGTCGAAATGGGCATCCCCCTGCTTGTCGTAGAGCACCGCCCGCTGCTGAATCGACTCCTCGGCGATGGTCAGATCGATCCTGATGCAGCCATCAGCTCCAGGAGGAGTGGTCTCCACAGCCAGCTCCAGGGCATTCAGCAGGCTGCGGGCATCGCCGCCGGCCACATCAACCAGGTGGTCGGCGGCCTCGAGGGTCACGAGGATGGAGCGTTCGCCGTAGCCCACCTCGGGGTCTCGCAGGGCCCGCTCCAGCAGCTGGCGCAGGTGTGCTGGCTCAAGCGGTTGCAGGCGAAACAACCGCGAACGGCTTACCAGGGCTTTGTTGACTTCGAAATAGGGGTTTTCGGTGGTGGCTCCGATCAGATTCACCGTGCCGTTTTCCACCCAGGGCAGCAGGGCGTCCTGTTGGGCGCTGTTGAAACGGTGCACCTCATCGATGAACAGGGTGGTGCGCAGGCCATGGTGCGCCAGGCGTTGCTGGGCCGCGTCCACCTCGGCCCGCAGATCCTTGACGCCGGCAAGTACGGCGTTGAGGCTGCTGAAGTGGGCCCTGGTGCTGCCAGCAATGATCCGGGCCAGGGTGGTTTTGCCTACCCCAGGCGGGCCGTGCAGGATCAGGTTGCCGACTCGATCGGCAGCGATGGCGCGGCGTAGCAGGCGTCCTACGCCGAGGATCGACTCCTGACCCACGAAGTCATCAAGGTTGCGGGGGCGCAGCCGGTCGGCGAGGGGCGCTACCCGGGCCAGGGTGATGTCGCGTTGATGGCTGAACAGGTCGCTCACGAGGTCGCCGCAGCGCCGTTCTGAGGCCATCATCGGCCCGCCGGCGATACGCTCCGGCCACGCGGCGCGCCCGATCCACCATCACAGCCATGCACCGCCCTGTTATTTCCCCTCTTGTGATTCTCGCGGCGATGGCCTCTGCCCTGGTTGTGGGCTGTCATCAGGAGCGCCAGCCAGCCCCCCGGATACCTGTGGTGCAGAGCCAGCGCCTGGAAACCGCCGAATTTCAAGCCAGTTTTGACACCGTTAGCACCCTGGAGGCAGAGGAGGAGGTGGATCTGGCGGCCCAGGCGGGGGGCCGTATTCAGCGGTTGTTGGTGCGTCAGGGAGATCGGGTGCGTCAGGGCCAGCTGCTGCTGGTGCTCGACCAGGCCCAGCTAAGGGCTGAGGTGGCCAGCCTGCGCGCTCAGATGCAGACCAACCGACTCAACTACCAGCGCTATCAGGATCTGGCCCGTCAAGGTGCTGCCAGTGCCCTGCAGCGGGATGAATTTCGCCAGGCCTACATCGCTGCCCGCGAAGCCCTGGTGGCTAAGGAGGCCGACCTCGCCTTCAAGGATCTGCGGGCGCCGATCAGCGGCACGGTGGCCGATTTGCGCGTCAAGCAGGGCGATGTGATTGCCGCGGGCGTGCCGATTACCCGCTTGATCCGTAACGACAATCTCCTGGCCCGCATCGATGTGCCAGCCATCTACGCCGATCGTGTTCGGCCGGGCCAGCGGGTGCTGCTGCTGGCCGCCTCCAGCTCCCAGCCCCTGGCGGAGGGCCCGGTGATCTCGGTGGATCCGGGGGTGAGCGCCCCAAGCCAGACGCTGCTGGTGAAGGCGTCGTTTGCTAACCCAAGGGGCAGCCTGCGTAACGGCCAGCGCAGTCGCACGCGGCTGCTGCTGGATCGGCGCCAGGAGTTGGCCGTTCCCTTCACCGCGGTGACCCGGTTGGCGGGCCAGTCATTTGTCTTTTTAGTAGGCAGCTTGGCTGAGCTGGAGCGGCAGCCAGGCAAGGCCCCCATCGCCGAGCTGCGCCGGTTGCCGAGCGGCACCCTGTTTGCCTTGCAAACTCCGGTGCAGCTGGGTGATCTGCAGGGAACCTTCTATCCACTGCAGCGCGGCGCGCAGGGAGGCGATCGACTAATTACCGCTGGCTTGCTCAATCTGCGCCACGGCGCCCCGGTGCAACTGGCGCGGCAGGCTAAAAAGGGAGTGGTCCGGTAACTTGCGTTTCGGTGCTCAGTGGATGTGAACAGAGCGGTTGCGGTTTCCTCCCTTCTAGGCCTGCTGTGCGCAGGGGGGTGTGCCACTAAGCAGGCCTCCCGGCCACCGTTGGTAGTGCAGGTCGAGGCAATCGGCGAGGCTGATTTCAGCCCCTCGATTGAGGTGATCAGCCAGCTCAGCTCCACAAGTGATGTGGCACTGCGCCCTGAGGTTGATGGGCGGGTGGTGAAGATCCTGGCGACCCAGGGCCAGCGGGTGAAGGCGGGCCAGCCGATTTTGGTGCTCGACAACGTGCAGCAATCGGCAAGCCTGGATGCCAGCAAGGCCGAGGCCCGTAAGAACCTGGTTAACGCGGAGCGTTATATCTTTTTGAACGAGCAGGGAGCGGTATCCACCAAAGATCGCGACTTTTACGTCACCCAGGCGATTCAAAGCCGCGATCAGGTGCGCGCCAATGCAGCCACCTTGGGCTACAAATTCGTGACGGCACCGATCAGCGGCGAGATCGGCGATCTCGATACTGTGAAGTTGGGCGATTACGTGAACCAGGGACAGGCGATCACTGGCATTGTCGACAACACAAATCTTTGGACCTTGATGGATGTGCCCGCCACCCGTTCATCAAGGGTGGCGCTTGGCCAATCCGTGCAGCTGGTAACTCAGGGCAACCCTCCCCTGTCGGCGACGGGGAAGGTGGTGTTTATTTCCCCGTACTACGGAGTGAGTGGCAGTAGTTCTTCGCCAAACACGGTGCTGGTCAAGGCCTCCTTCCCTAACCCAACCGGCCAGCTCAAAACAGGTCAGTATGTGCGCAATCGGATTATTACCGGCAACACCCGCCAGCTTTCCGTGCCAGTGCAGGCAGTAATGATGCAGGTCCAACAGCCTTTTGTTTATCGGGTGCTGCAACTCAGTCAGGTGCTCGCCAAGATCCGCGCCTCCACCCAGATTCCCGAGGCACAGAAACAGAAGCTTGAAGCCCTGCCGCCTACAACTCCGATCGTGGTGCAAACCCCAGTGCAGCTGGGGGAGCTGGAGGGCAATCGCTATCCGCTGGTCTCCGGCCTGCAGAAAGGAGAAAAGGTTGTGGTTTCCAATACGGCGCTGTTGCGTACAGGCATGCCAGTGAAGCTCTCGAGCGGAAGCAACTGAGAAGGCTATGTCACTCTCCGATAATTTCATCAAGCGGCCTGTCCTTACGACCGTTTGCAGCATCCTGATCGTTCTGATGGGAATCATTGCGATTCCCAGCCTGCCAATTGAAAACCTACCGAATATTGCGCCACCGCTCATTCAGGTGACGTCCAATTACGGCGGTGCTAATTCCATAGTGACGGAACAGGCCGTTACCAATCCACTCGAGCAACAGATCAACGGCGTGCCGGGCGCTGCTTACATCTCGTCAACCACCTCAAACACTGGTCAGAGCATCATTCAGGTTTTCTTCAACGAAGACACCGATATCAATATCGACCAGGTAAACGTTCAAAACCGCGTTTCCCTGGCCATGCCTCAGTTGCCTCAGCAGGTGTCGGCCACTGGTGTGTCAGTGATGCAAAGCACCCCATCGATTTTGCTTGCCTATCAGGTCACGTCTAGCCAGGGGCAATATGACGCCTCCTATATCAATGGCTTGATTTTTGAGGAGCTTTACTACCAGCTTGAGCGGGTCCCTGGTGTTGCTCAGGTGAACTTGCTGGGAGGTAGTAATCCTGCCTTCTGGCTGTTTGTTGATCCAAGCAAGCTCAATGCCAACCAGCTAACTGCTGATCAGATCGTCAATGCTGTCAAGAGTCAAAACAGCATTGCCATCGGCGGTTTGGTCGGTGGGCCACCTGCGGGGGGTGATCAGCTGTTTGCCTACCCAATTTTGGTGGCTGACAACGGCAACTTGATGTCGGTAGATCAGCTCAATGACCTGATAGTTGGTAAGTCACCCCAGGGCAATTTGCTACGGCTCCGCGATGTGGGCCAGGCTACCTACGGGTTTAATACCTTTGCTCAGCAGGCGGTGAGTTTTGACGGGTTTCCGTCTATCACCGTTGCGGTGTTCCAAACTCCAGAGAGCAATGCTCTAGATGTATCGGAAGCTGTAGTGGCGGTGATGAATCAATTCACCCAGGCAGCTCCACCGGGAATCGTGGTCACTCAGATTTACAACATTGGTCAATTTATTGAGTCTGCAGTTGAAGGGGTAACGGATGCCCTTGGCCTGGCAATTGTGCTGGTGCTAGTGATTCTATTTCTGTTTCTGCAGAACTGGCGCGCAACTGTGGTGCCAAGTTTGGCGATCCCGATTTCACTTATCGGCACTTTCGCCTTCATCAAGGCTTTTGGTTTTTCCATAAACCAGCTGACATTGCTGGGCTTGGTGCTTGCTACTGGCCTGGTGGTAGATGACGCGATCGTTGTGATCGAGGCGGTCTCTAAAAATCTGGAGAGCGGCATGAGTCCGCGCAAGGCGGCCATGGCCTGTATGGGCGAGCTGATTGGTGCTCTGATCGCTACATCACTGGTGCTGATGGCGGTATTTGTGCCAGTGGCTTTTTACCCCGGCGGGATTGGCATCATCTATAAGCAATTTGCACTAACAATCGCCTTCTCCATAGCAATTTCCACCTTCAATGCCCTCACCTTCTCGCCCATGATGTCGGCGTTGATTCTCAGGTCTGAACAGCCCCCTAAACCGCAAGGTTGGGGCTGGACCGCTGGTGGTGTGCTGGTGGGACTTGCGTTCGGCAGATTCAGCGCCGCTTCCTTTGGAGTTGGTTCATACGTCTTTGGCATTCTGGTGTTCGGCTTGGCGGGCAGCAAGCTGGCCTCAATTTTTGAGCAATTCAATCGGTTTTTTGCCTGGTTGCAGAGCAGTTACGCCCGCTTGCTTGAGGTTTTGATTCGCAAGCGTAAATATGTTGTTGCTGGCCTCGCTGGCGGCATTGTGCTCACAGCTCTTGCTTTCTCGGCCCTGCCCTCCGCCTTTATTCCTGAAGAAGACCAAGGTTATGGTGTGGGAATCTTCCAGTTGCAGAACGGTGCTTCCCTCAGTTTGACCCAGAAGACTGGTCTTGAGGTGGCAAAAATTCTCAAGCAAGAGCCAGATGTAATTGCAGCTTCGGTGGTGAGCGGTTATGGCTTCAATGGTTCGAGCCCTGATCAAGGCGTTTTCTTCTTTGGCCTTAAGCCCCTTGAGGAGCGCAGTGGTGCCGATCACAAAGCTCCAGCAATCGTGGCGCGACTAAACGACAAACTATCCAAGCTCAGTAGTGGTCTAGCAGTGGCAGCCCAGCCGCCGGCGATTCCTGGCTTCTCGGCCCAGGGTGGTTTCTACTTCCAGTTCAATGATTTGAGTAATGGCGCATACAGTTTCAACCAGCTTGATGACCTAGCTCAGAAGCTTGTGGCCGCAGGAACAGCATCTGGTCAGTTTTCAACTCTTTATACCCAGTTCATTCCCAGCGCCCCAGCATTTGGACTGAAAATTGATCGCTCGATTATGGGCGCTCTGAACATCGATTTCCAGCAGGCGATGCAGACGATTGCCGTGCTCGCAGGTGGAAATTATTCAGGCTTGACCTATGAAAATGGCCAGGTGCGTAATATCTATGTGCAGTCAGAGGCTTCCGGTCGCAGCACCCTTGAAGATGTGCTCAGTTACTACGTGCGTAACCGCGATAACAAGCTGGTGCAAGTCAGTGAGTTTGCCTCATCCGAACTCACCAGTGCTCCTCCAGTGATTAGTCACTTCAACCTATATCGCACAATTTTGATACAGGGCGCTGAGGCTGTTGGCAAGAGTTCTGGCCAAGCCTTGGTGGCAATTCAGCAGATCTTTAGGCAACTTGATTTCAACAACATTGGCTACGCCTTCACCGGTCTCGCTGCCCTGCAGTTGTCGGCGGGAAGTGCAAGCGTGCTGGTGTTTGGTTTGGGCATCTTGATTGTCTACTTGGTGCTCTCTGCCCAGTACGAGAGCTACATAACCCCAGTCATTATTTTGATGACGGTGCCGTTAGCCATGCTCGGCGCCCTGGTGTTCTTGGCGCTCCGCTCCATCGATTTAAACATTTATGCCCAGGTGGGTCTTGTTACCTTGATCGGCTTGGCTGCCAAGAATGGTATTTTGATTGTTGAGGTTGCTGAGCAACACGTTGCCAATGGCATGAGCTTTACACAAGCGGCCATTTCTGCTGCCGAGTCTCGGATGAGGCCAATTCTGATGACCGCAATCGCCTCTCTGGCGGGCTTCCTGCCCCTTGTGGTGGCCACCACCGCTGGTGCAAATAGTCAGCAATCCCTGGGCACGGTGATATTTGGGGGGCTGCTTGTTGCCACAGTGCTTTCGCTTGGCGTTGTGCCCCCTTTCTATGTGTTGATCAAAAACTTGGAGGCTCGTTGGTTTCCTGAAGCCACACCTGAGCCAACCGCTTAGGTGATTACCGTTGGCCGCTCCATGCCGGTGCGGCCGCGTATCTCTGCCAGCTGATCGATAGCTGTGATCAACTCGCCTAGGGCCATTTGGGGATCCTGGCTGAGGTTTCCGCTGGGTGGCACATAGCTCTCGAGATACACCCGTAGGGTTGCCCCCTGGGTGCCAGTGCCCGATAGGCGCAACACCACTCGGCTGCCGTCATCGAGCAGCATTCGCAGTCCCTGGCCGGTGGTTAGGGAGCCATCCACCGGGTCGGTGTAGGCGAAGTCGTCTGCGGTGGCGACGCTGCGGCCAGCGAAGGCCTGGCCCACTAACTCGGGCTGCATGGTCTTGACCCGCGCGTAGAGGGTGTGGGCGGCTTCGGAGGGGATCGCCTCATAGTCGTGGCGTGAGTAGTAGTGCCGGCCGAAACGGCTCCAGTGCTCCGCCATGATCCGGCTCACCGGCTCCCGCCGCTGGGCCAGGATCTGCAGCCAGAAAAGCACCGCCCAGAGGCCGTCCTTCTCGCGGATGTGGTTGGAACCCGTGCCGAAGCTCTCCTCACCGCAAAGGGTGATGCGGCCAGCATCAAGCAGGTTGCCGAAGAATTTCCAGCCCGTCGGCGTTTCGTAGCAGGCCAGACCAAGCTCCTTTGCCACCACATCGGCGGCGGCGCTGGTAGGCATCGAGCGGGCTACGCCGGCTAGGCCATCGGCATAGCCTGGTGCCAGGGTGGCATTGGCGGTGAGCACCGCCAGGCTGTCGCTGGGATTCACGAAGCAGCGCGTCCCCAGCACCATGTTGCGGTCGCCGTCGCCATCGCAGGCGGCCCCGAACTTGTATGCATCGCTGCCCAGCAGCAGCTCGGCCAGGTCGTGGGCGTAGGTGAGGTTGGGATCGGGGTGGCCGCCGCCGAAATCTTCCAGGGGGATGCCGTTGCGCACCGTGCCCGCGGGTGCCCCCAGCATTTCTTCGAAGATGCGGCTGGCATAGGGGCCGGTCACCGCGTGCATGGCGTCGAAGGCCATCGGGAAGTCGCCCCGCAGCAGATCGCCGATCTGGTCGAAGTCGAACAGGCGCTGCATCAGCGCCACGTAGTCGTCGACGCCATCGATCACCTCAACCTGCAGCTCGCCGATGCTGCTGCGGCCAGGGACCGAGAGGTCGAGATCGCTGCCGCCTGCGCAGATCCGGTAGCCCTCCAGCTTCAGGGTGGCGGCGTAGATGGCGTCGGTGATCGATTCCGGCGTGGGGCCGCCGTTGGCGCCGTTGATCTTGACGCCGAAATCGCCATCGGGGCCGCCGGGGTTATGGCTGGCCGAGAGGATCACCCCGCCCACGGCGCCGTGTTGGCGGATCAGATGGGAGGCGGCCGGAGTGGAGAGGATGCCGCCGGTGGTGGTGATCAGCCGGGCCACGCCATGGGCTGCGGCCATGCGGGCGATCACGCTGATGGCTTCGCGGTTGCCATAGCGACCGTCACCTCCCACCACCAAGGTGCCGCCGGCTACGCCGGGCAGCACCTGCAGGCTCGCCTCGATGAAGCTCTCTAGGTAGTGGGGGGTCTGGAATTGGCGGCTGCTTTTGCGCAGACCGGAGGTGCCGGGCTTCTGGTCGCTGAAAGGCTGGGCCAGGGAAATCTGCCGAATGCTCACGGGATTACTGCTGGTCATCGGCCGAATCCACAGGGGCGCTGGGGCACCAAATTAGCCCTGGCTTGTCACCCTCCCAGAACTGACTAGCTTCCAAGGGAAGGCAGTTGCATGGGGAGAGGCTTAGTGCTGCAAAGCAGGTTTGTCAGCGGGCGCATTTGGAGAGTGGTTTGCTTGGCTGGTTTGGCACTATCGGCTAACTCCCTGGCGGCCACAGGAGCCGGCCGGGCGGCAGTGATGGGGGGAGCCCGCGCCCTCCCTTTGGGGGAGGCGGTACAGCGCAGTCGTTTGGCAGCTGAAGCCGTGATTCATCGCCGCGGCAAGGAAACCTGCCTGCTCGGCAAGCTCACTAATGCCTTGCTGGGCCTGTCTGCCAGCTGTGAAGTTGCCGGTCAGAAGGATGGTCTTTGTGCCCTGGCCGATCAGGCGGTGGTGCAGCTCGGCTGGTCGCTGCCGTTTATGGACAGCACTGCCCGCCAAGTGCTGTACCTGATCGAGAGCCAGCCGGGATCAGGATCAGGAACCCGGAATTAGGCCAAATCCACCCTTTTTCTCCTGGGGTTTGCTGTCGGTTTTGCTCGGGACGACCGAGCGTGTCTGCTGCTTACAGAAGGGGATCAGGTCTTGGCCGGCTCGGTTGAGAGTTTCGCGCCGCTCAAAAGTATTGGTGGCAGCTGGTTTGGCCCGTTCGCGGATCGTCCAGATGGCGTCCTTGCAGTTGGCGCCGAGACGGGGATGATCCAGCAGCGGATCGGCCATGGTGCTTGCCTTGCTGCAGGCTTCAACTGTGTTGTCTCGCCCGCAGGCGAAGGTAAGAAGCTGTAGCTCGCGGAACAGCTCCATAGAGGGATAGGGCGGATCCTTGGGGGCTGCCTGCAGGGGGGCAGCCAGCAGGGCGATCAGGCCAAGGGCAAGTGCGGTATCAATCCGAGGCGCGGCCATGGTTCCACCGGGGTCGCCTCCATCATGGCGGTCCTGGCAGCTGGGCCAGCCCCTGGCGCAGCGGTTGTTGCTGCTGGCTCCAGTGGGCAGCGATTGCCGGGCCCACCAGGGGGGCGGCGATCGCCAGAGCCCCCCGCAACCAACCCTGCTGCCGCAACTGCTCTCCCCGGGCGGCTTCAGCGGCCTGCAGGGTTTGCATATCGGTGATCTCGGGCCGCCGCTCCGCCTCAATTTGGGCCGCCACCCCATCAAGGGCAGCGCCTCTGCAGGCGCTGCTCAGCAACGGCAATAAGCGTGTGGCGGCGACCCAGCCATCACGCAGGGCCATGTTGATGCCCTGGGCGCGCACCGGTCCCATCGGGTGGGCCGCATCGCCAAGCAGCAGCAGGCCCGGTTGGCACCAGCGCTCCGCTAGCCCCACCTGCACCGTCAGCCGGCTGGGCGCCCCCAATCCGCCGCGCCACTGCCGTAGCCAGGCCGCCAGCTGCGGCGTACTTGAGGCTGCCATCCGCTCGATCCAGCCCTCTCGGCTGAGCTCGGGTGTGGCTTTTGACTTGCCCACAACCCAGCCCAGCTGCAAGCCGCCGCTGGCGCTTTCGAAAGCGCTGAAAACCCCCTCGGGACCCACCAGGGTGGTGAAGCAGCCAGCCAAGGGCGAGGCTGCGGGACTGGCCAGTTGGAACCAGAGCAGGTCGATGGGGCTGGGGCTGCTCCGCAGCGCTAGCCCTGCCTTCTGGCGCACCAGGGAGCCCCGGCCATCGCAGCCGACGACAAGGTCGGCAGGCAGCTGACGGCCATCGCGCAGTTGCACCCCCGCCAGCCGCTCCTGCTGCCAGAGCAGGTCGACCACCGGTTGCCCCCGCTCAATCGCAAAGGAGGGGTAGGTGCCGGCCAGTTTCAGCAGGGCCTCGAGCAGGGCCGGCTGGCTCACCAGGGTGCAGGGCCGGCTGGGATCGCCGCCGAGGGGCTCGGTGGCGGTGAATAGCTCCTGGCCATTCACCACGAAGCGCCATCCCTCCAGGGGACGGTGGGGCAGGTCTGGAAGCAGCTCCAGTAGCCCCATGGCCTCCAGGGCCTCTAGCCCTGAGGGCATCAGCGCCTCACCGCGGAATTGACGCTCCAGGCTGGTGCCGGCCTCCACCAGGGTTACGGCCACACCGCCACGGGCCAGCAGCAGGGCCAGGCTGGCGCCCGCCGGTCCGGCACCTACTACCACCACCTTGGAGCGGTGGCTCAAGGGGCCACTCAAACGAAGGAGTTGTAGTTGCGAGTGCCGCCGCTCACCGGGTCGACATGGCCCATCAACTGGCTTTTCTTGCTGAGCAGGTACTCCACCAGCTCCTGCTGCACGGCCAGCAGTTCGTTGGTGCAGCCGCGGAATGCGGCCCGGTGGCGAATTTCATCGTGCCGGGTGTGGAGGTCGCGCAGCATCAGCTGGATGGCATCCAAGGTGGCTGAGGTGTTGCGGGAGGCCGGCTGGGAATCCATGGCCGCGAGATAAGGGAGAGATTCAGCGTAGGGGCGTTCCCGAAGATCAGCAGTCGCCAAACAAGGTGCTGGACACCTGGTGGAAGGTTTCGAAGGTGTCTTGGTGGTCGAGCCCGCTAACCGCCAGCGAAACGGTCTGCTGCCGCGGATTGCATTCCACCGCCAGGCTCACCGCCCTGGCGCCGTGGTCGGCGTGGAAAGCTGCGCTTAGTCCGTCAATGGCGTAGAGGGTTTCCGGGGCGTGGGTAAAACCGAGCTGGTTGGCCAGCACGCTGATCCCTGCTATGGACTCGCTGAGGCTGCCCTCGCTGCGAATGGCCGTGGTGTAAACCACCGGCGCGGCTGGGGTTGTTTCCTCGGCGGGCAGGATTAAGGAGCCGGCTAGGGATTTAATTAAGCTTCCGGTTTTGGCCAAGCTGCCGGTTTTTGGCATGGTGCTGCTCGATTCCCCGGGGTGTTTGCTGTGAAAAGAGCGTAGGGGCTGATCACCAGATGTGGTGTTTGGTGCTTATGCCGGCACCAGTGGTGTGGCTGGCATCACTGTGTCCAGCTCTGTTTAGCTGCGCTGAACCCCACTGCCGCATCGATTCCGCTGCCGTTCCTGTTTGCGTTGCAGCCGGGGGGTGATGCCGAGCTCGGCGCCCTTCCAGAGCCGGTTGATTTCAGCGGTGAAGTGTTCGGCGAGCTGGGGAGAGTCGATCACCAGCAGGGTTTCGTCGTTTTGATGGGCGGCGCTGGGGCTCCAGTTGAAGGAGCCAGTGACCACGATGCGGTGATCGATCACGGCCAGTTTGTGGTGGAGCTTGTCGCCCCTGGCCAGCCGTGGTGTGCCGACACTCTCTAAGGGGCGCTGCCAGGGACGGTTCGCCGCCTCCAGGCCGCAGCGGTGGTCGGGGAGCTTGGTGCCGAGTAGATCGAGCACTTCGCTGAAGGATCGGTTGGCGAAACCGGGATCGGCCAGTAGCCGGATGCTGACGCCCCGCTGCTGCAGGTCCTCCATCGCATTTGCCAGGCCTTGATCCGAGAACACGAACAGGGCCATATCGAGTTGCTTGCGGGTGCCTGCGATTAGCTTCTCCAACACCAGCAGGCCCTGGTTGGGATCTCTGCGGCGGTGGGGGGAGAACAGCACCGTCACCGGCGTTTGCCCTACCAGCAGCTGCTGGGGAGCCCCGCCGCCCTTACCCAGCCCAAAGCGGCTGTCGGGCTGGCCACCGGGGCCGTCGCCCCACATCCGCTCAAACTCGGCCACAAAAGTGCTGGCTAGCTCACGGCTGCGCAGACGCAGCAAGTGGTTGACGTTGCCGCGGCCGCGGTCGGCGCCTGGATCGCCGTGGATGCAGGAGGGGGTGAAATTGGCTGATCCCGTTACCACCACGGCCCGGTCCACCACCATGAACTTGTGGTGCATCAGGCCACTGCCGGCGCTGCCATCGGCGGTGTCATCGATCATGGGCACGCCGGCCCGCTGCAGGATCGCTACCGCGTCGCCCCAGCCGAGCGCCTTGAGCTGCTCGTGGCGGGTGCGTTGGTGCGCTGCCAGGTCGGCCGGGTGCTCTTCGCTCCAGGGAGTGCTGTAGGTGTTTTCCAGCACCACCTTCACCGTCAGACCTTCGCGGTGCTTAGCCGCCAGCGCTTCAGCCAGCTTGGGCAGGGACAGCTCTTGCACTGCCACCAGGATTTCCCGCCGCGCCGACTGAATGCTGGCCAGCACAAAGGCTTCGAGGTCGTCGCCTTGCCGCCATTGGCCGTTGATCGGGCTGCGGTAACGGCTGGTTTCGGCGTGGTTGAAGGCCAGTTCGATCCCCTCGGGCAGGGGCTTGGGCCGGGCGGACTGGCCAAGTAGCTGGGCGTCTGCGCTGCAGCCAGCAATAGTCAAGGCCACAAGGCTTGCCCAGGCGAAGGGGTGGCGCGGCAAAGGGTTGGCTATGGCGACTCCGAGCGGTTGAGCTCAGAGTTCCCACGGCGCCTGTGAGCTAGGCAGGCCTCAGTGGTGGCCAGGCATCTCGGCGGTGCGCAGCATCACTACAAACCACGCAGTGCCAATCAAAACGGCGCTGAGCATGGCAGCTGGCAGGCCGAAGCGCATCAATACAACCGGCACGATCAGCGGAAAAGCCAGGGCTCCAGCCATCGGCGTCAGGGCCACGGCAGAGCGTTTCAATGCCAGGGCGCGATTTAGAACCATTCGCTCACGGCCATCTCGGCTGGGTTGCTGTTGTCCTCAGGGGTTGAACGGCTGAATTCCAGGGTGATGTTGCGCTTCTGCTCACTATCGGCGGCTACTGCTTCGATTGGATATTGCTGCTGACCATCGCGAAACGGCACTTGGACTCTGAAGGTGCCATCGGCAGAAAGTGGCACCTCTTCTCCGCCAATGGTCAGGCGGGCAGCCGGATCGGTGGCGCCGTACACAATCAGCTCAGCATCAGCAACCAGCCAGAAGGCGCGCTGACGGGAAGCGACCCCGCCGATGCCGGAGGAGTTGCGGCCACTGGCCCAGATGCCGACGCCGGATCCGTTTAATTCACTGGTGACCAAGCCGGCCGCCTCCAGCTCATGGAATGCCTCAGAGCCCCGACCAAGGCGGCGCCAGCGGGCTGTGGCGGTTTGGTACAGGCGCTCGTGTAGTCCAGCATCAGCTGGCTCCACCGGCGTCGGCAGAATTGCTGGTGCCGTGTCTAGCGAGAAGGGCACGAATTGATCGAGTATCTGCTCGCTTGGGTGTAGGGCAGGAACCCGTGCCACCGAAGAGAAGGCTAGGGAAATCCAACCGCTGCTGCCCTTGCGGTAGCCGAGTTCAACTCGGTAATCGCGATCGCAAAGGGGTACAGGGAGGTACCACTCTGTGGCATGGCTGTCAACTACCACCTCCTGCAGGGTGTGGGGGTGGGCAGAACCACCGGTAAGGCCTGTGACATCGGCGACGCGCAGGCAGAGCTGGGAGGCATTTGCTGCTAGAGCAGCGGCGCGATCTGTTTCGGAAATATCCCAAAAAACATAGGCCCATTGGGGATCCCGGGGCAGAAATACGACGCTGGTGTTGGCTGAACTGGGACGATAAGCCGGTGGCAGCTTGGCTTCTATTTCCTTGAGATTGGGTGGAATGTCCTCGTCCTTGTGATCGCTGATAGCGGTTAGGAGTTCATCCTTGGACTTGCGGCTGTAAAGGCTCACCCCAAGGTCGCTGGCGACTTGGCGCAGCTGACGCAGGGTCATGCGTGCCAAAGCGGTGAGTGCCTGAGTCACAATGACAGATTTCTTTTGGGATCAGTGTGGACGAGTTTCTCTTGGCCGGGGTAGCTCCATCCGGAGCCGTCAGTAGATGCTGACGGCCTCTGTGCTGATGGCCCATCAGAAAAGGCGGGCTTCGGGCCGCCTGGTATTTAGTTGGAGACTGGCTTCAGCGGGCGATGCTGCGATACGGAACCTTGGACAGATAGTCCATGCTGACGCTGCCAGATGCACCGCCTTGACTGCGCATTGCAGGCAGATTGCGCACCCAGGGTAGGTAGTCCTCGGGGAAGCCACCGCGGCGCTGCCGCGAGCGAGCGGGGATCGTTTTGGCAGTGCCGGTGTACACAACCTGGGGGAAGCCCAAGATGCCGCGGTAATAGGCCTCGTACCTCGGGGTGGTGAGGTTGAAGGGGGTTTCGCCCAGATCCCGTGAGCCCACTACGCGGTTGCGGTGATAGGGGACGGTGTCGTAGCCGAAGGCGTCCAGATATTCCTGGCCGTTAAGGATGTCGTCGACCATGCCGCGGACCCCACGGGTCATTAGCACAGCCGCCCAGGCAATCTCTTCAGACCTGCCGTGGGTGGGTCGACCAAGCAGTTTTTCCACCAGGTGGCGCACCACCCGATAGTTGCTGTTCAGGTTGTAGAAGCTGCGCGTGAAGGTGTCCGAGAGACAAAGGGAGCGAATGAAATCCCGCACACTCATTTGGCCGTTGCGCAGCTGGCTCTCCAATGTCAAGTTGCGGTCGACCTTGAAGGCATAAAAGAAAATCTGTCGATAACACGACTCAATGAGCAGATTTAGGTCTTTGGGATCCATAGCCCTGTCCATGGACATGGCTTTGGGGTCCTCATCCGAGCCCACCCGCAGCGGAGCCACCCGCGAGTTTTGGGTGGTGGGCGCGTATTTCAGGAGGGGCAGGGCCACACGACTTCATCATCAGTCGTTGCGGATCGTAGAAGTGCGGCTGCGGCAGGGTTCAGTTGACGGAGACAGGGCTCACAGTCCGTAACGTTCGTCACCATCCCAGGGGAGACAGGGGCTGCTCGGAAACGGGCTCTTGGGCTGGGGTTTTGGCCCCAGGCTGCGGGCTGTCTAGCAGCCGAGTTTCGACGCAGAATGAGGCGGTGTTGGAGAGGCCCTCCACCGTGCTGGTGCGCAGTCGCACATTGGGTCCGGCAAAGCTGAAGCGCTCGAGGCTGGCCATGGTTTCGTAGCCAGTGGTGAGCAGCAGCCCATCGCGGTCGTCCATGGCGAAATGTCCCGCCACGGGGGCAGTTTCGGCGTAGCCGCGGTCGCGTAGCAGTAGACCGGCTCTGCCGTGCTCATCGGTGGGGATCAGGCCAAAAACGCTCTCGCCTTCGTGGGCTTCTCCGGCCTTGTCCCAAGCCATCGAAGCGTTCCAGGTCACTCGGCAGCCCCCAACGAGGCCCGCAGGGTTCTGCCCATGGAGCTCGGCGATGGCGATCAGGCGCGGGTCGGCGGCGTCAATCTCCACCACCTCGATGAAGGAGCCTCCCGCCTCAGCTCGGCGGTGCAGCAGGTGATGGCTGCTGCGCTGGGAGCGCCAGCGGCCGCAGCTAAGACGGAAAAAGCTGAGGGCGTCGGCAATCGACTCGGGTTGTCTTTCGCTCACTGGCGTGCTGGGGCTGGGGCGATGATCGCAAGCCGCGATGAGGTCACCCAGCTCTAGGGCCAATGGTGACCGGCCCAGGGTGGTGGCCAGTTGCTGCAGCTGCCTGCCCGCCGCCTCTAATTGCTCCACCAGAACTGCCTGGAAACAGGGGTCTTCAGCCAGCGCGGGCTGCTGGCTAGCCCAGGTGCGCATAGCTTCATGGTCTGGGAGGGCCCCTGCTGGCTGGTGGGCTGCTACAGCCTGCAGGCTGCGCAGGCTATGGGCCAGAAGGCGCAGGTGGTGCCGCTCCAAGGCTGGCAGCGGTGTGGCCTCTAGCTCCGCTAGTTCCGCTGGGGTCAGCGGACTTTGGGCCTGGGGTGGCGGCGCTTCAGTCGTCACGGCTATGCAACAGGCGAAAGCCGCAAGAGTGACCCTTCTCCAGGCGCCACTGCACCCGATCAACCTGGCAGTCGGGAAAGGTGTGGCGAATTAGCTGCAGCTCTTGGTCGCAGACGCAAGGAAATTGCTCGGCGATGCGAATCACTGAGCAGTGAAATTCACTGAGCATCCAGGCCCGAGGGTTGCCTTCGTCTTGGGAACATTCCGCCAAGTAGCCCTCCTGGCGGCGCAGTTCCACAAGCTGTTCGAGTCGCTCCTCAAGCGTGCCAGTGCCGATACGGGTGCGGTAGGCATCCGCCTGCTGAGTGGCTTGTTGTTCCAGCAATAGATGCAGGGTTTCTGGCGGCAGGTTGCCAGCCAGAGATTGCAGCAGGCCGAGGGCGAAATGGTCGCTGCCATCGGGAAACTGGCCATGGCCCTTGGCAGTAAGGCGCCAGTGATTGCTGGGCCTGCCAGGGCCCTCAGCCGTCGGACTTGCCTCGACCAGGCCATCGTCTTCAAGGCTCCGCAGATGGCGGCGCACCACTTGAACGGACATTGACAGCTGAGCGGCCAGGGCGCCTGCTGTGGCCTCGCCGTGCCGAAGCAGCAGGTTGAGGACCGTATCCCGGGTGGATGCCGGATCGGCTTGCTGGCGAGTGATCTGGGGAATGGCTCTGACGGCGGGGGCCGGGTGTGGTCACCATGCCACGCCTGGACGATTGTTGGGGATAGAGCCCCGCCGCCGGTCCTGGTGTCTTAGGCTCAAGCAGTAACGAAACCTTGTAGTTTCGTAATGGCCGGCTGGCTAATCCGCGGTTGGCTTCCTTTGGCGGCGCATTCCACGGCGCTGTTAACTAACGCCTCCTGATCACTTTTTCTTTCGAGCCATGTCCGACACTCCGGCCAGTTCGACCGCTGAGAGCCCCGCAGCAGCTGCTGCGCCCGTTCACTCCGACAGCCTGGAGGTGATCAGAAAATTTGCAGAAACCTACGCGCAGCGCACCGGCACCTACTTTTGTAGCGATCCAGGTGTGACAGCCGTTGTGCTGGCAGGCTTGGCCAAGCACAAAGACGAACTGGGCGGGGCCCTATGTCCTTGCCGTCACTACGAAGACAAGCAGGCAGAGGTTTCCCAAGCTTTTTGGAATTGCCCCTGCGTGCCCATGCGGGAGCGTAAAGAGTGCCACTGCATGCTGTTTCTCACGGAAGACAATGCTTTCCGCTGTGATCAGCAGACGATTTCCCTAGACGAAGTTAAAGCCCTTACTGCCGGCTGAGTCGGTTGACCGCGATGAGCACTGCAACTGTTGGCGATCTTGTATCGCAGCCGTATAAACACGGTTTCGTTACTGATATTGAAACTGAAAAGATCGCCAAAGGTCTTAGTGAAGACGTTGTGCGTCTGATCTCCTCTAAAAAAAACGAGCCTGAGTTTTTATTGGCTTTTCGGTTGCGAGCCTATCGCCAATGGCTGCAAATGCAGTCACCGGACTGGGCGACCCTGGGATACCCGCCGATTGACTACCAAAATATTATTTACTACGCAGCTCCTAAGCAGCAGGAGAAAAAGGCAAGCCTTGACGAAGTTGATCCGAAGCTTCTGGAAACATTTGAAAAGCTTGGTATTCCCTTAAGCGAGCAAAAGCGCCTATCCAATGTGGCGGTTGACGCAGTTTTTGACAGCGTCTCTATCGCCACCACCTATCGGGAAAAGCTGGCGGAACATGGAGTGGTTTTCTGCTCTATCAGTGAGGCGGTTAAGGAGTATCCAGGCTTGGTGGAAAAATATCTTGGTACGGTAGTGCCCAGTAACGATAACTATTTTGCTGCCCTGAATTCGGCGGTTTTCAGTGATGGTTCTTTTGTTTTCATTCCCAAGGGCGTAACTTGCCCAATGGAGTTGTCAACATACTTCCGGATCAATTCTGCCGACACGGGTCAATTTGAGCGCACTTTGATCATTGCTGAAGAGGGCGCTTCTGTTAGTTATTTAGAGGGGTGCACGGCCCCGATGTTTGATACCAATCAGCTCCATGCAGCAGTTGTGGAGTTGGTGGTGCTCGATGATGCTTCTATTAAATACTCCACGGTTCAGAACTGGTATGCCGGGGACGAGCATGGCGTAGGTGGTATTTATAACTTCGTCACCAAGCGTGGTCAATGCCGAGGCGACCGCAGCCGGATCAGCTGGACTCAGGTGGAAACTGGATCGGCAATTACCTGGAAGTATCCCAGTTGTGTGTTGCAGGGTGCTGATTCGGTGGGGGAGTTTTATTCGGTCGCCCTCACTAATAACTACCAGCAGGCTGATACTGGTACCAAGATGATTCACGTTGGTCCTAGGACCCGTTCAACCATTGTGAGCAAGGGCATCAGCGCCGGCCATTCATCTAATAGCTATCGCGGTCTTGTGCAGATTGGCCCTAAAGCTGTAGGAGCTAAGAATTACAGCCAATGTGATTCGATGTTGATTGGTGATCAAGCAGGCGCCAATACCTATCCCTATATCCGCTCTCAGCAACCGGATGCTGCGGTGGAGCATGAGGCAAGTACTTGCCGCATCTCCGCAGATCAACTCTTTTACCTGCAAAGCCGAGGCATTGGTTTTGAAGAGGCTGTTTCGATGATGGTCAGCGGTTTTTGCCGCGACGTATTTAATCAGTTGCCTATGGAGTTTGCTGCTGAGGCAGACAAATTGCTTGCCCTCAAGCTCGAGGGATCCGTGGGCTAAGCCGCGCCGATCTGTTCAATCTGTCCGATCCCCCTTCCCCGCCTTTCCTTACCTGCTGTGATTCGCCCAGACGCCCCGGTATTGCTCGAAATTTGTGATCTGCACGCGCGGGTTGAGGAGCAGCCAATCCTTAAGGGGGTCAACCTCACGATACGTGCTGGTGAAATCCATGCAGTGATGGGTCGTAATGGCAGCGGCAAAAGCACCCTTTCCAAAGTGCTGGCTGGCCATCCCGCCTATACGGTCACAGCCGGATCGGTTTCCTATATGGGCGCAGACCTACTTGAGCTAGCGCCAGAGCAGCGCTCTCGCCTGGGCTTGTTTCTGGGATTTCAATATCCGGTGGAGATCCCGGGGGTTAGCAACCTTGAATTCCTACGGGTTTCCACTAACGCCCGCCGCGCTCAAAGGGGTGAGGAGGAGCTGGACACCTTTGCCTTCGAAGACCTCGTGCGCGAGCGCCTCAAGGTGGTGCAGATGGATCCGGCCTTCTTAGATCGCAGTGTCAACGAAGGCTTCTCCGGCGGCGAAAAAAAGCGCAACGAGATCTTGCAGATGGCGCTACTTGAGCCACTAGTGGCAATCCTCGATGAAACCGATTCTGGTCTTGATATCGACGCCCTACGCATCGTGGCTGATGGGGTCAATCAACTCGCTGGCTCGGACAATGCCACCTTGCTGATCACCCACTACCAGCGCTTGCTGGATCTGATCACCCCCGATTACGTCCATGTGATGGCGGCTGGCCAGATCCTGCGCACCGGAGGCAAGGAGCTGGCCTTGGAGCTTGAGCGCACTGGTTACGAATGGGTCGATCAGGAGCTGGCCAGCCTGAGCCGGGAACCTGCGGAGGTGCTGTGATGCCAGCTGCGGTTATGCCAAATACTGTTGATTGGCTCACCCAGCTTGCTGGCGTGCCCCTGCCGGGCCGAAGTCAGGAGGAGTGGCGATTCACAGGCCTGGCTGCCCTAGAGGCCTTGGCGCCCGAGCTCTGGAGTGGTGTCGATCCATTCGCCCAACTCAGCTTGCCCGCTGGCATTAGCCGCATCGGAGCTGATCAGGTGCAGGGGTTGCAGCAGCAGGTGCTCAAAGCCACAGGCGGCAGCGATGCTTGGTCGGTGCGGCTAAATCAAGGCGCTTCGCCCCGCTGTCTGGCTTTGCGGGTGGCTGGAGCGACTGGTCCGCTGCAATTGAATTGTGACGCCGGTGCGGCGCCGGGGTTGCTGGCATTGCAGCTGGTGCTCGTGCTTGAGGAGGGCGCCAGCTTGGAGCTGCTGATCCAGCACGGCTCCAGTGGCCCCAATGCCACCAGCTTGCTAGCGGTGGCCCAGCTTGGCCGCGGCGCCCAGCTCAATCTGGGGTTGCTGGCGCCTGGCGATGCCCGCGCCAGCCTGCTCAGCCACTTGTCGATCAGCCAGGCCCCCGCCAGCTCCCTCCAGCTCACCACCGCGGTTGGGGGTTGGGCCCTCAGCCGGCTCGAGCCTTGCATCAGCCAGCTGGAGGGAGCGGCCCAGACCCGGCTGCGGGCCCTGCAGCTGGTGGATGGCCAAGAGTTGGCCGACACCCACAGCCAAGTGCGTTTTGAAGGCCCCGATGGGCAGCTCGACCAGCTCCACAAGGTTGTAGCTGATGGGGCCGGACGCAGCGTGTTCAACGGGGCCGTGCGGGTGCCGCGCAGCGCCCAGCAAACCAACGCCGCCCAGCTCAGCCGCAGCCTGCTGCTCTCCGATCGGGCCCGAGTGGATACCAAACCAGAGCTCGAAATCGTCGCGGACGATGTCAAGTGCGCCCACGGCGCCACCATTAGTCGGCTGCAGCAGAACGAGCTTTTTTATCTACAGAGCCGGGGTATTGGCGCTGAACAAGCCTCACGGTTGCTGTTGCGGGGCTACTGCGAGGAGGTGTTGCGCGAGCTCCCCGCGGCGGCCGCTGCCCTGAATCCGCTAAAGCTGCTGCTGCGGGAGCATCCATGACAACCACCACCACCACCACCACCACCACAACCACCGCAGCAACTACTGCAGCAACCACCTCAGCAAACACCCCCGCAACCCCGCCCAGCCCCAAGGTGGTCGCGCCGAATCTTGCCGCTCTCACCCGGCCCGATTTCCCCCTGCTGACCCAAACGGCCTGCCTTGGCCAGCCGCTTATCTACCTGGATTACGCCGCCACTAGCCAGAAGCCGCGCCAGGTGCTGGCGGCCCTGCAGCACTATTACGGCCACGACAATGCCAACGTGCATCGCGGCGCCCACCAGCTCAGTGCTCGCGCCACCGAGGGCTTTGAGGCCGCTCGCAGCAAAACGGCCACTTTTATAGGTGCGGCAAATGCGAGGGAGATCGTGTTTACTCGCAATGCCAGCGAGGCGATCAACTTGGTGGCCCGCAGCTGGGGTGAGGCCAACTTGGGCCCCGGTGATGAGGTGTTGCTCACGGTGATGGAGCACCACTCCAACCTGGTGCCCTGGCAGCTGCTGGCCCAGCGCACCGGCTGCGTGCTGCGCCATGCCGGCCTCACTAAGAGCGGTGAGCTGGATCTGGAGGATCTGCGCGGCCAGATCAATGAGCGCACCAAGCTCGTGAGCCTGGTGCAGGTAAGCAACACCCTCGGCTGCCTCAATCCGATCGAGCAGGTGGCGGCTCTGGCCCACGCCGCCGGCGCTTTGGTGCTGGTGGACGCCTGCCAAAGCCTGCCCCACCTGCCGCTGAATGTGGCGACCCTCGGCGCCGACTTCCTGGTGGGCAGTTCCCACAAGCTCTGCGGCCCCACCGGCATGGGCTTCCTCTGGGCCCGCGAGGCCCTGCTGGAGGCCATGCCCCCCTTCCTGGGTGGCGGCGAGATGATTCAGGACGTTTATCTCGATCACAGCAGCTGGGCCGAGTTGCCGCACAAATTTGAGGCGGGCACCCCGGCCATCGGTGAGGCGATCGGTATGGGCGCTGCTCTCGACTACCTCAGTGCCATTGGGCTCGAGCGCATCCACGCCTGGGAGCAGCAGCTCACCCGCCAGCTGTTTGCGCGTCTCCAGGCGATCGAGGGGGTACGCATCTTGGGTCCTACGCCAGAGCAGCAACCCGATCGCGGTGCCCTGGCGGCCTTCACGGTGGATGGCCTGCACGCCAACGACATCGCCGCCCTGCTGGATTCGGCCGGCATCTGCATTCGCAGCGGCCACCACTGCACCCAGCCCCTGCACCGCCTCTACGGCCTCACCGGCTCAGCCAGAGCCAGCCTGGGCTTCACAACCACCCCGGAAGAGATCGACCGCTTCGCTGAGGAACTGGAGGGCACGATCACCTTCCTGCGCGAGCACAGTTAGTTGGCTAGGGCAGTGGCGGCCGCCAGTTCACCGGCTTCGATTGCTCCCTCGAAATAGCCCGGCCATCTCGGGGAAACCTCGCTGCCCGCCCAGATCACCCGGCCGTGATTGGCAACTGCTAGCCGGGCCGCGCCCGTCCAGGTGCCGGGGATTAGGAAGCTGGTGAAGGCGCCGCCGCTCCAGGGCTCCTTGTTCCAGTTGTGCTCCACCAGCTCAAGGGGCTTGGCCGCTTCTGGCCCCCAGTAGGCCACTAGGTCGTCAATGACCAGCTGCCGCCGCTGCAGGGCTGGCATGGCGCCAAGCCTCAGGGCGCGCTCGCCAGCAATGAAGCCGGCCAATACGGCCGGCTGGCCTTCCGGAGGTCCGCTGTCGGCGGTGAGCTCCAGGAACGGCAGATCGCCGCTCCCCAGGCCGTTGAGCCCCTGCTCGCGCCAGAAGGGCCTGGCATAGATGGCCAGAATCTTGGTCATTGCTCCCATGGGTGAGCGCTGCAGCAGGGCGCTAAGGGCTGCGCTCAGGGCTGGCTCGAAGCGGATCGCTAGCCGCAGCGGTGGCGGGATGGCCACGATGGCGCTGGCGGCGTGATGCTGCTCCCCGCTGCTGTCCACCAGGCAAACGCCGTGGCTGTCTTGAACGATGGCCTGCACGGGCCGGTTCAGCCGCAGGCAGCCGGGCGCTTGGGCCTCCAGTGCTGAGGCGAGCCGCTGGGCTACGGCTCCGGCCCCGCCGCGCACCAGCCAGGCTTCCGGGCTCTCTGTCTGGGGTGCCACGGCCTGGGTCCAGGCCAGGTGCAGGATCGAAGTCTCCCAGGGTTCAAAGCCGCCGGAGCCGCCCACGCGGCAGAGCCACTCGAGGGGCAGGCGGGCCAGGGGGATGGGGGTGTGTCGCTCGGCCCACTGCGCCACCGTGAGGCGGTCGAGCTGCTCGGCATTGGGCGTGCGCCAGGGCTGGAGAGGATCCACCTGGGCCACCAGGGCCCTGAAGGCCCGCTGCAGGTCTTCAAAGGCTTCCAGCTCCGCTGCAGTCAAGCCGAGGCTCTCAGGTTTGAAAAAGAGATGGCTTGACGCAAAGTCTTTTGCCAGAGGCGCTTCCACCCTGCTGCCGCGCCAGTGGAAGACGCCGCGGTCGCCGTAGTGGCTGGCAAAGCGCTCAAGTGCCAGCTCATCCAGCAGGGCCGCGAAGCGGTGGTGGCTGGCGCCGCCCCACTGGCCGCCCAGGTCAATGACGCTGCCGTTGGCGCTGGTGCTGCTCAGCATGCGCCCGCCCACCCGGCTCCTGGCTTCCAGCACCCGCACAGCGCGGCCGGCGCTTTGCAGCCGGCGGGCAGCCACCAGGCCCGAGAGCCCGGCGCCCACGATCAGCACATCCACCTTTTTTGTCATGGCTTGATCGGCTGGGGGCGTTGCGCCCAGATTGGCAAGCTTTGGTAGCGAGGGCCGTTTGGGTTTCGATGATTTCTGAGAGCCCGGGCCGGCCCGAGTTGTTTCTGGCCCTTCGTGGCCGCCGCCACGATCGATGCGGCGCTTCCAGAGTTGCGGCGGCAGTGGTTCGGGAGGCGTGAGGGCCTGCACCTGGACAGCTACCTAGCGGTGCGGGCGGTGGATGGCTACGCGGTGAGCCTCGGGCGCGAGCCGGCCGCGCCCCGGCCCGAGCGGCTGTGGTTTGTGAACCTGGGCGCCTACCGCCCCGACTCCCTCGCGGAGCTGCACCACTTCGGCCTGGTGGTGGCCCGCTCACCCCAGGCGGCCAAGGCGGTGGCTAAGCGACAGTGGCTGCTCGGCGCCCTGCAGCAGCACAAGGATGATCTGGTGGCCGTAGACGACTGCCTGGCGATCGAGCAGCTGGAGCTGCTGGGCGGCGAGCGCTGGCATGTGCAGCTGGAGCCCCACCCCGAGGGCCTGCGCCAGAGCCAGGTGCCGGATTGGTTGGGCTATCGGTTGATTTGAGCTGCCCACCCCCAGTGATGATCAAGGGCCGATCTCGCGCTTCCCGCCCCATGAACATCGACGGCAAGCCCTGGCGCACGATCTGGCTGGAGCCGGACGGGGGCTCGGGCTCCTACGCGGTTGGCGTCATCGATCAGACCCTGCTGCCCCACCAGTTCACGACGCGCACATTGGCCAGCTGCGCTGAGGCGGCAGAGGCGATCCGCACCATGGTGGTGCGAGGGGCGCCGCTGATCGGCGTGACGGGCGCCTACGGGCTGATGCTGGCCCTGCAGGCCGATCCGGCCGACGCCTCCCTGGCGGCGGCCTTTGAGCAACTCAATGCCACCCGGCCCACGGCGATCAACCTGCGCTGGGCGCTGGAGCGGGTGCGGGCGCTGGTGGCACCGCTGCCTCCTGCCGAGCGCGCCGAGGCGGCCCGGCAGGAGGCCGCCGCCATCGCCGATGAGGACGTGGCCATGGGCGAGGCGATCGGCGAGCACGGCCTGGCGATCTTCCAGCAGCTGGCGGCCCGCAGGCCCGGCGCCACGTTCAATGTGCTCACCCACTGCAACGCCGGCTGGCTGGCCACGGTGGACTGGGGCACGGCCCTGGCGCCGATCTACAAGGCCCACCGCGCCGGGCTCAACATTCACGTGTGGGTGGATGAGACTCGGCCGCGCAACCAGGGCGCCTCGCTCACGGCCTATGAGCTGGGCCAGGAGGGCGTGCCCCACACCGTGATCGTGGACAACGCCGGCGGCCACCTGATGCAGCACGGCCAGGTGGATGCGGTGATCGTGGGCACCGATCGCACCACCCGCCGCGGCGATGTGTGCAACAAGATCGGCACCTACCTCAAGGCCCTGGCCGCCCACGACAACGGCGTGCCCTTTTATGTGGCCCTGCCCGCCTCCACGATCGACTGGACGATCGGCGATGGCGTGGCCGAGATCCCGATCGAGGCCCGCAGCGTTGAGGAGGTGACCCACATCCAGGGGCGGGCGCCGGATGGGGCGATCACCACGGTGCAGCTAACGCCAACGGGTAGCGCCGGCTTCAATCCGGCCTTCGATGTGACACCGGCGCGGCTGGTGACGGGCCTGATCACCGAGCGGGGCGTGGCCGCGGCCACGGAGGCTGGGCTGCAGGAGCTTTATGCGGGCTGAGCTTGGAGGGCGTGGGCCAGCTGCAATTCCCGCAGCATGGCCTGCTTCTTGGCCTGGTGGGCGTGCATCCGCCGCAGGATGTCGTCCAGCACCTGCACAGCGCTGACCATGTGCGGGCCCTTGTTGAGCATGACGCATTCAGCACGGTGGCTCATGGCGGCGTCGGTGATCTCGGCCCGCGAGGGCATTCCCTGCTTGGCCAGGGTTTCCAAAACCTGCGTTGCCCAGATCACGGGCACGTGGGCCGCCTCACAGATCCAGAG
>NZ_JBSYHW010000013.1:0-49927 GCF_056108345.1 Cyanobium sp. NIVA-CYA 375
CACCCGATACGAGGCCGAACTGGCCGACGCCAGCCTGAATCTATGCCCCATTCACGAATCTGCTCAGGCGCCTGCCGCACAAGCGCCAGGTGATCACTTGCCATGACCTGACCCTCTGGTCTATCCAAACTCTGCGACAGCCAATTGGTATACCAAGACCGTTCAACTGGCCGCCTGTCGCAGCACCACACGAGTAATCGCGATCAGCCGCACGGTGGCCGATCAGTTGGTGAGCCAAAGGATTGCGGCACGGCAGATTGAGGTCATCCCCAATGGTCTGCCGCCAGCAACCCGCTGGCACAACAGACCTCAGGGCCATGATGTGGTGATGCTGGCCCGGCACGACCGCAACAAGAATGTGCAGCTGGCTCTTGAAGGTTTTGCGCGCTTTCTGGCCATGAACCCCCAATGGCCCGGCCGCCTTCTCATCATTGGCCGGGCGGGCCGCTGCACCCACCAGCTACAGCAAACCAGCCGGGCCCTGAACCTAGATTCCAGAATCAGCTGGCTGGCTTTACTGACCGATCAAGAATTGGCCCAGACATTGCGTCAGGCCTTCTGTTTAGTCTCATGCAGCTTAATGGAAGGGTTTGACTTCCCGTTGTTAGAGGCTCAAGCGATCGGTCTGCCGACCCTGGCCAGTGACATCGGCGTACATCGTGAAATGCACCACGAGGCGAGCTTGCTGTTCCGGGTAGATGACCACGGCAAAAACATGGCCCAGAGGCTCTACGATCTGGCCAACAGCAGATCCCTCTGGGTCCAGTTGTCGAGCTTGGGTTACAACAATGCCAGCCGCTACACGCTGGATCGGCAATCAGATCAGTCAGTTGTTGTTGTCCGTGCAGCGCTAATTGCGCCTTTATTGCGTCAAGCAGCTTGGCTGGCCAACTACATGGGTAGGGGACAAGCCCTAAAGCGGCCAAAATTAAGCTTATCAATTGGGCTTTATTCACAACATAGTTCAGATCTCCAACCCCACCCGCCCCGAGCTGCATGTATCGGAGGTGCGTGCCTTGGCCGATGAACACCGCCGCACGGTGCCCCATATGAATCCAATTGAGGTGCGGCCGGGTATATCCCGATGGGCAAAGGGATCTAGTGCTGCGGCACTAACTTGGCTCCCTGAGATCGATCCACGCTGAAACCGTAGAGCCCCCACATCCCGGTGAGCCTGCCCTGGCTGGCCTGCAGCTCCGGGGAGTAATAACCTCACAGATAGCGAGTTTCGCGGGCCGGTTCAAGCGTGAGGGGGCGGGGCCTGGACCGCCGCCAAATTGGCACCGATCCGCTGACCCTGGTAGCCGGCCTGGGCCTGCACACGCGCACACCAGCCCAGATTGTCTAGATACCAGCGAACCGTGGCTTCCAGCCCCTGCTCAAAACTATGCCGTGGTTTCCAGCCCAGCTCGGTGGTGATCTTGGCCGCATCGATCGCATAGCGCCGGTCGTGGCCGGGGCGGTCGCCCACACGGGTGATCAATCGAGCATGAGGAGCACCCTGGGGCCGCAGCTGATCCATCAGCGCGCAGATCGTTTCCACCACATCGCGGTTGGTGCGCTCACTGGGGGAGCCGTGATCGCCGGCACCACCCACGCAATAGCTCTCACCCAGCCGACCCCGCGTGGCCGCCAGCAGCAGCGCCTCCACGTGGTCTTCCACATACAGCCAGTCGCGCACATTGGCGCCATCGCCATAGAGGGGAATCGGCTCGCCAGCCACGGCCTTGAGAATCACGACCGGAATTAGCTTCTCGGGAAACTGCCAGGGGCCGTAGTTGTTGGAGCAGTTGGTGAGCACCACCGGCAGTCCGTAGGTGTGGTGCCAGGCGCTCACCAGGTGATCGCTGGCCGCCTTGCTGGCCGAATAGGGGGAACGGGGGTCGTAGGGGGTGGTTTCTGAGAAGCGGCCGGTTTCGCCCAGGGATCCAAACACTTCATCGGTGCTGATGTGGTGGAAGCGGAAGCCCTCGCGCCGCTCCGCCGGCAGCTGCTCCCAATGGGCCCGCACCGCCTGCAGCAGGTTGAAGGTGCCGCTCACGTTGCTCTCGATGAACGCCGCAGGCCCATCGATCGAGCGATCCACGTGGCTCTCGGCTGCCAGGTGCATCACCAGGTCGGGATCGGCCTGGCGCACGGCTGCGGCTGTGGCATCGGCGTCGGTGAGGTCCACCCGCAGCAGCTGGTGGCGCTGGCCCGCCTCGGGGCCCAGGCGTTCAATTCCGGTGAGATCGCTGGCGTAACCGATCTTGTCGAGGTTGAACACCGTGGCGCTGGAATCGCGCAGCAACCGGCGCACGAGCGCACCGCCGATGAAGCCGGCGCCGCCGGTAACCAGCACGCGGTTGATCCCTTCGGGCAGTAGAGAGGGCATGGGATCAATCAAGCTTTTATGAGGCTACCGGGGAACGTTGTTCCACAAACCATCACCACGGAAGGGGGGCATGCCTACGGGCAAAACGTCTTTAACCTGACCCCTTGGGCTTGATTTATGGCACCGATCAGCTCTCCAACCCCTCGAGCCCCGAGCTGCAGGGATTGGAGGTGCGTGCCCTGGCCGATTCCGGGGCCGTGCACCTCTGCATCCCTGAGCACGTCGCCATCCAGCTGCAGCTGCGAGAGCTGGAGCAGCGGGAGGTGATTCTGGCCGATGGACACCGGCGCACGGTGCCCTACATGGGCCCCATTGAGGTGCGCTTCGCCAACCGCCGCTGCTTCACCGGCGCCATGGTGCTGGGCAACGAAGTGCTGCTGGGAGCCATCCCCATGGAAGACATGGATCTGGTGCTGCGGCCCCGGTGAGCCTGGCCAAGTAGGCCGATCGCTTGACGCAAGGTCATTCCCCTTCGAACCCTTCGGGTTCGGTCAGAGAGCGAATCGAGAGCCATGGCCATGCCCGGGAAGGCCGTGATTCCACGGATGCCCTGATAGTTTACCTGTACTATCCTGTATTCAGGGCTTGGGCTGGCTACGGTGCTTTTGGGATTTGACCGTCAAGGCTGGATCACGGTTTTTGCCGCCCTGCTCCTCGCCCTGATTACGCTGTTTACCAATTACACCCATGTCGACCTCCTGGGAGCCGCTTCCGTCGACCTACCGCAGCAAGCAGGAATTCCTTGCATCACTGCCGCCGTGGCGACGGCTATTGCAGAAGCTCAATTGGCATCCAACCGTCGAGCTGAAAGTGCAGCGATACGAGCTGGAGCAGAGGAAGCTGCAAATGAGGAGAGAGGACGAGCGTCTGAAGAAAGAAGACGAGCGGCTCGACGAGCTCAGCACCAAGCTCAGTGCAATCTTGTCCAGCTCCGACACCAGCTCGAACCCTCCGAACGCAACTCAAGGCGAGTCCGAGATGTGATCTCGCTGCTGGAGGAGTACGGGGGGATGGCTTGAACAGCCTGCCATGGCGGGCCTTCCCTGCAGGCAAGACCCCTTTATCCTGTTCAGATGGGCTTGATTCACGGCACCGTTCACCTCTGCATCCCTGAGCACATCGCCATCCAGCTACAACTGCGGGAGCTGGATCAGCGGGAGGTGATCCTGGTCGATGGACACCGGCGCCATGGTGCTGGGCCCGGAGAGCCCCAACATCCCTGTGAGCCTGGCCAAGCGAGCCGGCCGCCTGGCCGATGCCTGAGGCTGAGCTGAAAGCGTCCAAAATCTGTACAAGTTGTACAGATTTCATGACACCCCCAAACTGTTACGGGCTGCTCAACAGCGCTCCCACCAGCCGCAGCACCCGCTCCACCACCGCAATCGGAGCATTGGCAATCAGCTCAGCCTCTCGGCTGCGCCAGTCCAGGCTGCGCAGTTGATCCGCCAGCACCACCCCCTGCACCAGCCCCCCTTCCGGCAGCGCCACTTCAAATGGGTATCCCTTCACCCTGCTGGTGATGGGACACACCAAAGCAAGGCCAACCTTGCAGTTGTACGTCGATGGCGACACCACCAATGCCGGGCGGCGTCCAGCCTGTTCACGCCCACTCTGTGGTGTGAAGCTGAGCCAGATCAGATCCCCGCGCTCCGGTGCTCTCACCACACTTCCGCACCGCTGGCCTCACCCCAGTCAGTTGTGCTGTGTTGGTTCTCAGCCGTGATCTCAGCCAGTAGGGCCTCCAGGTGGATCGCCTCTGCGGGCCTGGCGAGCAAGGTACCGGCCTCCACCTTCACCTCCATCTCACTGCCAGAGCCCACACCCAACTCGGTGGCGTAAGCCTTGGGGATCCTTAGCCCCAGGCTGTTGCCCCAGGCCTGCACCTTCACTTTCACCACAGCTCTGCCCGAATAGCCAAAGTCTATCCCGGTCGTGGCAGCCAGACCCAGCCGACTTCTCCGTGATTCCACGGATGCCCTGATAGTTTACTTGTACTATCCTGTGTTCAGGGTTTGGGCTGGCTACGGTGCTTTTGGGATTTGACCGTCAAGGCTGGATCACGGCTTTTGCCGCCCTGCTCCTCGCCCTGATCACATTGTTTACCAATTACACCCATGTCGACCTCCTGGGAGCCGCTTCCGTCGACCTACCGCAGCAAGCAGGAATTCCTTGCATCGCTGCCGCCCTGGCGGCGGCTGTTGCAGAAGCTCAATTGGCATCCAACGATCGACGTCGACGTGGAGCGCTACGCGATCGAGCAGAGGCTGAAACGACTCGAGAAAGAGGACGAACGGCTCGACGAGCTCAACAGCAAGCTCAGTGCAATCTTGTCCAGCTCCGACACCAGCTCGACCCCTCCGAACGCAATGCCAGGCGAGTCCGAGACGTGATCTCACTGCTGGAGGAATACGGCGGATTGGCGGGCTAAGCCTGTGCTGTGAATCGACGTAGGGTCAAATCACAGAGCTGCTCGATCAGGTTGGCGATGGTGATCAGCAAGGGAAAACGCCTTAAAATAAAGTTCTAAGCTGCCCACTGCAATAGTCGAGCCCCCAACGCAAAGGCGCAAACGATCGCGGTCCCTCACCGTCACCCGAAAAGGGCAGGTGACGCTGCGCAAGGATCTACTGGCCCATCTGGGCATTCAGCCTGGCCAGCGCATTGATGTGGAGGTGTTGCCTGGCGGCCGGCTGGAGCTGCAAGCCGAGCAAGCCACCAGCAGCATCAACAGCTTCATCGGCCTGCTGGCAGGCCGCTCCAGCCACTGCGCCAGCCTGGAGGAGCTGAATCAGGCCGCCGCCGCCGGCTGGGCCGGGCTCGGCGACGCAGCTCGCCTGCTGAGCGAAGCCGGCGAACCCGTGCATCTGCTGCATTGATCCCCGTTGCATTAGGGAACCTGTTCAGCTTGTACAACTGCCGTAGAAGCCTGAAATGTTTCCAGCCAATTGGGGCAAGCCGATAGCTGACACTCCGCTGCCACCCCATCCATGATTCCTCGGCGCGCTCAGGAATGGCTGGGTTGATCCTTCTGGTCCAGCTCAAACGGAAAGCCAAGGCGGTAGGCCCGGCTACGACCTGCACCAATCGGCGTGAGCGCCTGAAGTTCCACCAGCTCGCTGAGATCGCGCCAGGCCGTGGCCCGGCTCACCCTGGTGAGGCCAATCGCTTTGCGCAGGGTCATCCCCCCTTCAAATCCTGCATCCAGACGATCCAGTTGCTGAGCCAGCCCCAAAGGCGCCGCAGATGCCTGCAGCAGTGCTGGCCGAAGTGCGGCTCCATCCCAGCGGAAGTTGGGCCAGTCGCGCTGCTGCCAGATCCATCGAGGCTCCATCGAGCCCGTTAATCGCTTCACGGCTGCTTGGCGGGCTAACGGAACCGGAGGAGCGCTGACCGGAAGGCGTCCAAAATTTGTACAGACCGTACAGATTTGCCGACACTCCCAAACACCACACTCCCAAAGGTCACACTCCCAAAGAGCACTGCCGCCAACGCTCATGCGGGGTCCAGCACCTGCGCCAGGGCCGCCCGCCAGTGCAGAGGTTCCAGCCCGAGGGCTACGCGGCTGCTGCTGCACTCCAGCAGCGAGTAGCTGGGGCGTTGGGCCGGAGTGGGGTAGTCGGCGGTGGTGAGGGGGCGCACAGCCGCCGCCTGCTGCAGCAGGCCCAGCTCCACCCCCAGCTCGCCAATCGCCACCGCGAAGTCGTACCAGCTGGCGGCGCCGGCATCGCTCCAGTGCAGGATCTGCGGGCCCTCGACGCTGATCGCCCGCCAGCAGGCCTCCGCCAGGGTGTGGGTGGCAGTGGGGCAACCCACCTGATCGGCCACGACCCCCAACGCTTCCCCCGCCGCTGCCTTGAGGGCATGGAGCCGCAGCATCGTGAGGCAGAAGTTCTTGCCCACGGGCCCATAAACCCAGCTGGTGCGTAGCACTCGGGCGCCGGGCAAGGCCAGGGCCGCTGCCTCGCCAGCTGCCTTGCTGGCCCCGTAGACCCCGAGCGGATCGAGCTCATGATCCGGCCCGTAGGGCCTGCCCTGCTTGCCGTTGAACACGAAATCCGTGCTCACCTGCAGCAACCGGCCGCCCGTTTCGGCGAGGGCCTCGGCAAAGGCGCCGGGGGCACCGGCATTCACGACCTGGGCCAGCTCGGGCTCGCTTTCGGCCTTGTCCACCGCTGTGTAGGCGCCGGCGTTGAGCACCCAATCCGGGCGCTGCGCCTGTACGGCGGCCCGGCAGGCCTCGGGGCTGGCCAGATCCAGCTCGGCGCGGCTGCAGACCACCAGCTCCACCCCCGGCGGCGTTGAGGCGATCAGCGCCTGGCCCAGCTGGCCCGCAGCACCGGTGAGCAGCACCTTCATGACTGGGACAGGGTCAACATCGAGGCCATTGTGGGCGGAACAGGCAAGCGGCAACAAGGAAACTCCTAGAGTAAGGATTCCTTTCCAGCGCCAGATTCATGGTTGTAGCCAAGCGCACCAGCAAAAACCAGCTCACCTTGCCCAAGGCCGTGGTGGAACAGACGGGCCAGGCCGACTACTACGACGTCACCTGCGACAACGGCCGCATTGTGCTCACGCCGCTCCACCCCGGTGGAGCCACAGCGGTGCGAGCCCGTCTGGCGGAGCTCGGGATCAGCGAAGCCGATGTGGCCGATGCCGTGAACTGGGCCCGCCAGGCGTGAGACGTGATCCGACCCGAGCAGTGCTCGACACCAACGTGTTGCTATCAGCTCTGTTGTTCGCCAATGGCCGGCTCAGTTGGTTGCGGCCTTGCTGGCAGCGCGGTGCGTTGATTCCTGTTGTGGCTGAGCCCACAGTGCGGGAGTTGTTGCGGGTGTTGGCCTATCCCAAATTCAGACTGAACCCAGCGGATCAAGAGCGCCTACTGGAAGATCTCCTGCCGTGGTGTGAAAGCTGGACGGGACCGATCCCCACAAGCTCCCACGGGGTGCGAGACCCCCATGATCAGGTCTTCCTTGATCTGGCTCTGGCTGCAGCAACCCCTGTGCTGGTGAGTGGCGATGCCGACTTGCTGGCCCTTCAGGAGTCGGTGAATCCGTTGTTGATCCTCAGCCCAGCAGCCTTCCAAACATGGCTGGCTGGTTCCCTCTGAACAGGTCACCGTTGGCCAGCTCCGCCAGCAACGGCGCAGCGGCATCCTTCTCCGAAAGCTGGGGCAGGGCTCCGGCCAAGGCCTCCAGGGGCCAGGCGATCGCTAGCGCAGGGTCATCCCAGCGAATAGCGCGCTCGCACTCGCGGCTCCAGAAATCGGTGGTTTTGTAGAGCACCTCGGCGTGCTCGCTCAGGGTCAGAAAGCCATGGGCGAAGCCCTGCGGCACCCACAGCTGCTGGTGGTTCTCAGCGCTCAGGCGCGCCCCCACCCATTGGCCAAAGCTGGGCGAACTGCGGCGAATATCTACCGCCACATCAAAGATCTCTCCCAGCACGCAACGCACCAACTTGCCCTGGGGATGGGGCGGCAGCTGGTAGTGCAGGCCCCGCAGCACGCCGCGGCTGGAGCGCGAGTGGTTGTCCTGCACAAAGCAGGTTTCGCCGGCGGCAGCGTTGAAAGACTGCTGGTTCCAGCTCTCGAAGAAGAAACCCCGCCCATCGCCAAACACCCGTGGCGTCAGCAGCAAGGGGCCCAGCAAAGCGACGCCGGACGCTGTGGTGAGCCCTTCAGCCTGCATCTGGAGTCTCCAGTATTTGCAATAAATAATCGCCGTAGCCGCTCTTGCGTAGGGGCGCTGCCAGGGCGGCTAGCTGGTCGCCGCTAATCCAGCCCAACCGCCAGGCCACCTCCTCCGGGCAGCCCACCTTCAGACCCTGGCGGTGCTCCAGGGTGCGGATATAGCTGCCGGCCTCATGCAGCGAATCACAGGTTCCCGTATCCAGCCAAGCCATGCCGCGGCCCATCAGCTCCACCCGCAGCAACCCCTCCTCCAGGTATTGGCGATTGAGATCGGTGATCTCCAGCTCTCCCCGTGGTGACGGTTGGATATGGCGAGCACGCTCCACCACTGAATCGTCATAGAAGTAAAGGCCTGTCACCGCATAGCGGGAGCGGGGCTGGGCTGGCTTCTCTTCCAGGCTCAGCACCTGACCATTCGGCGCAAACTCCACCACCCCGTAGCGCTCGGGATCACGCACCGGATAGGCAAACACCGTGGCTCCGGCCACTCCGCCATTACTGGCCTGCAGCTGGGGAATCAAATCGTGGCCGTGGAAGAGGTTGTCGCCCAGCACCAGTGCCGCCGGAGCGCCATTGAGGAAATTAGCGCCGATTAAGAAAGCCTGAGCCAAACCATCCGGACTCGGCTGAACGGCGTAGCGAATCTCCATGCCCCAGGCGCTGCCATCTCCCAGCAACCGCTCAAAAGAAGCCAAATCATGGGGCGTGCTGATAACCATCACCTGCCGAATTCCCGCCAGCATCAAGGTGCTGAGCGGGTAATAAATCATCGGCTTGTCGTACACCGGCAGCAACTGCTTGCTCACCGCCTGGGTAATCGGATGCAGCCGAGTGCCGCTGCCTCCAGCCAAAATGATGCCCTTACGGGTCATAGGGAACGCTCCGCTGGGAGAATGCTGCCATGGCAGCACTGCGCCTCCTCCTCCACGCACCTGGCGCCCCTGGCCTGCGCTGGTTCGGCCTCGGCCCAGGTCTGCGGCCCAGCCGCGGCCTAGGGAAGCTGCAGCGCCTGTTTAACAAGCACGCCTTTTGGGCCCAGAGGCGCAGCTTTGCAGATCTACGCCGCCTGCTCGCCGGCAGCAGCGTTGTAGTGAGCCTGTGGCATGGCAAGCGGCTAGTGGGATTCGGCCGGGCCAGCAGCGACGGCACCTATCGCGCCGTGCTCTGGGATGTGGTGGTGGCCGGCGACCTGCACGGCCAGGGCCTCGGCCGCCGAGTGGTGGAGGCCCTGCTGGCCGCCCCAGCCCTGCGCGGCGTCGAGCGCGTTTATCTGATGACCACCAACAGCTCCGGCTTCTACGAGCAGCTGGGATTCCGCGATGCAGCCCCCCAGTCCTTACTGGTGAAACAAGGAGTTTCAGGGAGCTCAAGGGTTTCGACCGGATAGGAAAGCGCGCCAGCAGCCTCAGCGAGATCGCGATCGAGGGTCACCGGCAACAGGCCCAGGCGATAGGCATCGATCAAGCGACCATGGCCTGCCTCGTGGTGCAGACGACGTAAGCGCTCAAGCCAAAGCTCAGCTCCAGCCTGGATGCGATCGAGCAAGCCAGACAACTACTGGCGAGCCTGAGCCAGGGGAACCGTGGTCATGGCAGCAGGGGGACGGAGGAAGGGTTGTGCTGTTTCGGCCCGGAACTTTTAGTCGGGAATAGCCGCCATCAAGCTGCCCATCTCCAGGGCCTGCAAGCCGTAGTTCCAGCCCAGGTTGCTCTTGATGCCGGCCCGCTCTAGGGCCTGCTGCAGGGTGTCGGTGGTGAGTACCCCAAAGATCACCGGCACGCCGGTGTCGCGGGCCACGGCAGCCACACCTTTACTAACCTCATTCACCACCACATCGAAATGAGGGGTGTCGCCGCGGATCACGGCCCCCAGGGTGATCACCACCTGATAGCGACCACTGGCCGCCAGGCGCTGGGCCACCAGGGGGATCTCAAAACTGCCAGGCACCCAGGCCACATCCAGCTGGGCACTGGCATCACTGGTGTCGACTCCGTGGCGCAAGAGGCAGTCGAGGCAGCCGCTGAGCAACTTGCCGGTCACCAGGTCATTGAAACGGGCAACCACCACTGCGATACGCAGACCAGCCGTGTCGGTGAACCGCCCTTCAAAAATTGCCACGCTTCAGACCACAAAAATGCTCATGCCCCAGTTGAGCAGCACCAGGGCCACCCAGGCGAGACCGCCAAGCAGGATCAGGCGGTTGGAGCGACCTGAATCTTCACTACTGGCGTACAGCACCGGCACCGCCACAATCAAGGCGAACGACAGCACCACCAGAGCCAAAACGGTGAGGGTGTTGAGGATCTGCATGGATTAGCAGCGGCTACAAGCCGATTGGTTTCGAGATTCTCACACGCAGGCCCCGGGCTCCAGCACCGTTGCTTCACAACTCGATGCCGGCCCCCAAGAAGATCGATCAGCCGTTCAGGCAATCGCCCTGATGCGTCAGGGCACAGAAATTCCTCTGGATGCCGCGCTAGCCCACCAGGCCACCTTGCTCACTCAAGACGCCGACTTCGAGGGAATTCCCGAGGTCGAGTTCATTGTCAAAAAAGCTGAACGTTTCGGCAGAGCTGGGCGAGCCAGCGCTCCTACCATCAACTTCCCCCTGAGCAACCCCATTGCCGTGGCCGCGGAAGCCGATCAGCAGCTTTCGCTCACCGCCGCCCTGGGCCTGGCCGAAGATCCCCAGCCCGCTCCCGAGCCCGGCCCAAGCCGGCCCCGCAGCCGTCAACGCCAAGCCGCCCCAACAGCTCCGCCGGCCCCCGGCCCCGACTCCGACCTGCCCCCCTGGCACCACCACAGCCTGGTGGCAGCCGAACAGCTGACGCCGATGCTGCGTCACTACGTGGAGCTCAAGGCCGCCCATCCCGATCGGGTGTTGCTTTATCGCCTCGGCGACTTCTTTGAGTGCTTCTTTGAAGACGCCATCACCCTCTCGCGCCTACTGGAGCTCACCCTCACCGGCAAGGAGGGCGGCAAGGCTGTCGGTCGGGTGCCAATGGCGGGCATTCCCCACCATGCGGCCGAGCGCTACTGCGCTGAGCTGGTGCGCCGCGGCCTGAGTGTGGCCCTCTGCGACCAGCTGGAAAGCACCCCGGCCAAGGGCGAACTGCTCAAGCGCGGCATCACCCGGGTGCTCACCCCCGGCACGGTGCTTGAGGAGGGCCTGCTAGCGGCCCGCCTCAACAACTGGCTTTGCGCCGTGGTGATGGAGGGAGCGTGCTGGGGCCTTGCAGTAGCCGATGTCAGCACCGGCGAATTTCGGGTCACCGAGAGGACCGGCAGCGCCGGCTTGCACCAGGAGCTGCTGCAGGTGGAGGCAGCCGAGGTGCTCTGGCCCGGCGCCGCCAGCCCTACTTGGTGCCCCGAGGCCCTGCGGCTGACGCCGCTGCCCCGCACCCCCTTTGAGGCACCAGAGGCATCCGCCACCCTCAAGCAGCGCTTCGGCCTAGCCAGCCTTGCTGGCCTGGGGCTCGGCGAAGCGCCGCTGGCCCTGCGTGCGGCGGGCGGCCTGGTGGCCTATCTCGACGACACCAGCCAGGCCAAGGTGCCCCTCGATCCGCCCACCACCTGGCACGCCGGCGACCAGCTGGTGCTCGACGCCGCCACCCGCCGCAACCTGGAGCTCACCAAAACCCAGCTGGGCGGCAGCATCCACGGCTCCCTGCTCTGGGCGCTCGACCGCACCCACACCGCCATGGGTGGCCGCTGCCTGCGCCGCTGGCTGCTGGCGCCGCTGGTGGAGCGCACCGCGATCCTGGAGCGCCAGGGGGGGGTGAGTGAGCTGGTGGTCGACCGCTCCCTGCGGCTAGCCCTGCGCCGCCTGCTGCGCCCGATGGGCGACCTGGAGCGCCTGGCGGGCCGCGCCGGGGCGGGCAGCGCCGGCGCCCGGGATCTGGTGGCCCTGGCCGATGGTCTGGAGCGCCTGCCCCAGCTCGCCGCCCAGCTCGCCAAAGCCAGCAGCGCCCCCCTGCAAGACCTGGCCCGCCCCTGGCCCGAGCTTGAAAGCCTGGCCGGCGAGCTGCGCCACGCCCTGCTCGATGCCCCGCCCCTATCGCTCACTGAAGGCGGCCTGATCCACGACGGCGTCGACCCAAACCTCGATGACCTGCGCAACCAGCTCGACGACCAGGACTCCTGGCTAGCCGGCCAGGAGGCCGAGGAGCGCCGGCTCAGCGGCCTCGCCAGCCTCAAACTCCAGTATCACCGCACCTTCGGCTACTTCCTGGCGGTGTCCAAGGCCAAGGCGGCGGCGGTGCCGGAGCACTGGATCCGCCGCCAAACCCTGGCCAACGAGGAGCGCTTCGTCACCCCAGCCCTGCGCAACCGCGAGGGCGCCATCCAGCAGCTCAAGGCCCGCGCCGCCCAGCGCGAATACGAGCTGTTCTGCGCGCTACGCGCCCGGGTCGGCGAGCAGGCCGCCACCATCCGACACGCCGCCCGCCTGGTGGCCGAGCTCGATGCGATCGCCTCGCTAGCCGAGGTGGCCGCCACCGGCGGCTACTGCTGCCCGGAAATCACCGACCCCGCCGGTCCCGAGGCGCGCCTGCTGCAGATCGAAGCCGGCCGCCACCCGGTGGTGGAGCAGCTGCTGGTGGAAGAGCCCTTCACAGCTAACAATGTGGTGCTAGGTGCCATCCCCGAGGCCGCCCCCCGCCCCGACCTGCTGATCCTCACAGGCCCCAACGCCAGCGGCAAGAGCTGTTATCTGCGCCAAACCGGCTTGCTGCAGCTGATGGCCCAGATGGGCAGCTGGATCCCAGCCACTTCGGCGCGCCTGGGCATCGCCGACCGCATCTTCACCCGCGTCGGCGCCGGCGACGATCTGGCCGCCGGCCAGTCCACCTTCATGGTGGAGATGGCCGAAACCGCCAACATCCTTCACCACGCCAGCGAGCGCTCCTTGGTGCTGCTCGACGAGATCGGTCGCGGCACCGCCACCTTCGATGGCCTCTCGATCGCCTGGGCCGTGGCCGAGCACCTGGCCACGCCAGCGGAGCAGGGCGGCATCCGGGCCCGCTCGATCTTCGCCACCCACTACCACGAGCTCAACGCCCTAGCCGGCCAGCTGCCCAACGTCGCCAATGCCCAGGTGCTGGTGCAGGAAACCGGCGACGACCTGGTGTTCCTGCATCAGGTCGCCCCGGGCGGCGCCAGCCGCAGCTACGGCATCGAGGCCGCCCGCCTGGCCGGAGTGCCCGCCGCGGTAGTGCTGCGCGCTCGCCAGGTGCTGGGCCGCATCGAAGCCAACAGCGTCGTGCGGGTGGATCAGGGGGGCGGCGCACTCGCCGCCTGAAGCCAGGCAGAGCGCAGCAGGGCGTTGCAGGCCGCGGCCACCAGTCCGGCTCCGCCCTTGGAGCCCTCGAGCCGGATATGCACCAGGCCACTCTCAGCCAGGTGACGCTTGCTCTGGGCCACCCCCACAAACCCCACCGGCATGCCGATCACCAGGGCCGGCGCCGGCACCGCTTTTGATGCCACCAAATCCAGCAACACCTCTAGGGCCGTGGGAGCACTGCCGATCAACACCACGCCTGGCTCGCCCTGGCCGGCCAGCGCCGCCGCCATCCCGGCGGCCGTGCGTGTGGAGCCCACTGGCGCCTGCTCAGGAGCCCACTCGAGCACGCTGCGCACCTGATTGCCGAAAGTGCGCAGCGCCATCGGTGCCACAGCGGCGGCCGCCATTGCCGTGTCCGTGAGGATCGGTGCCCCGGCTGCCAACGCCGCCAAACCGGCGGCGCAAGCGGTAACGGGGCAGACCAGATCGACCACCAAGTCCGGATCGCCGCTGCTGTGAATCAGGCGAAGAAAAACGTCCTGCTGCAGGGGGCTGAGCGGCGCCAGCGCCGCCGCCGTCCCCGGCAACTGCCGGATAAGCCGCAAGCTCTCAGAAAAAATCGGGTGATCCAGGGAAGGCACTCCACTCAGAGCCGCAGTTTCAGCATTACTCATGGTTCGATTCATCTCTCATGGCCCATCTCTCATGGCCCATCTCTCATGGCTCATTTCAGTTGACCCATTTCTGAGCAGCGGTGCATCAATCACCAGCAGCGCTGTCCTTAATTCTGTACAGGTTGTACAGCCTGTACGGTCTGTACAGATTCGCGCACACCCATGCCTGACACCACCATGGGCGTCGAGGCGGCCAGACGCCGACTACCGGAACTGCTGGAGCGAGCGGCGGCCGGCGAACGAATCGTGATCCAGCGCCACCGCACCCCCATGGCCGCCCTGGTGCCGCTGGCAGGGCGGGCACCAGTTGATCCCCTGCTCCGCCAACGTCAAATCCAGAGCCTGATGGCCCTACAAGGCAGCAGCAGGGGCTGCTGGGATCCCCAGCAACGCCAACCAGCCCGACCAGCACCACCACCGCCAGCTTTTGTACAATCAGTACAGATCCTGCCCCACAAAGAGGCCTTCAATCCCCGCCTGCTAGCCCACGGCTCCCGGATCGCCCTCGATGGCACCGCGCTGGTGGCCTTTCTGGCCGACGCCAAGGGCGCCGGCAAACACCTTGAGCCACTGATGCAGGGCATAGCGGCTGGGTATTGGATTGGGGTTGTCAGCAGCTTGAGCCTGATGCGGGTGCTGGAGGGGCCCCTGGCCCGCGGCGACGAGGCCCTGACCCAGCGATACATCCAGGCTTTCGACAATCCCCACCACTGGCAACTGATCCCCAGCGATGGCGCCATCGCCGCTGCCGCCGTGCGTCTGCGCCGCCAGGAACCCCAGCTCGACGACAGCTGCGCCATCGAAATTGCTAATGCCATCCAGTCCGGCGCAGTGGTGCTGGTCACCGACCATCCGGCACTGACCCAGACTGCGCTCCACCCGGTGCTCAGCGCCCTGCGGATCTGAGCACCGCCCACCACCCATGCCCATTCACCTGCTCTGGGGCGACGACGAAGCTGCCCGCAACCGTGCCGTAGAGAAGCTCGTGCAGGCGCAGGTGGATCCCAGCTGGGCCACCATTAACCTCAGCCGCCTCGATGGCAACGACGCCGGCCAAGCGGCCCAAGCCCTCGAGGAGGCCCGCACACCGCCCTTTGGCGCCGGCAGCCGGATGGTGCTGCTGCAACGCAGTCCCTTTTGCAGCCAGTGCCCAGCTGAGCTGGCCGAGCGTTTCGAGGCCGCCTTGGCCCAGGTGGCGGATGGCTGCCATCTAGTGCTGGTGAGTTCCGGCAAGCCGGATGCCCGGCTGCGCACCACCAAGGCCCTGCAGAAGCTGGTGAAGGCTGGTCAGGCCAGTGAGCAAAGCTTTGCCCTGCCAGCCATCTGGGACGGCACCGGCCAGGTGGAGCTGGTGAGCTGCACGGCCCGGGAGCTGGGGCTGAAGCTCGAGCCAGCCGCAGCTGAAGCTCTCGCCGATGCCATCGGCAGCGACAGCGCCCGCCTAGCCAGCGAGCTTGAAAAGCTCAGCCTCTACGCCAATCCCATCACCCTGGCCGCCGTGCAAGCCCTGGTGGGCGGTCAAGCCACCAGCTCCCTCGCCGCGGGCGATGCCCTGCTGGCAGGCAAGCCAGCCGACGCCATTGCCCGGCTCGATGCCCTGCTGGAGGCCAACGAACCAGCCCTGCGCATCGTTGCCGCCCTCACCAGCCAGATCCGCGGCTGGCTTTGGGTCACCTTGCTCGACCAGAAGGGTGAAAGCGACGTGGCGGTGATCGCCAAAGCGGCCGGCATCGGCAACCCCAAACGCATCTACGTAATGCGCAAACAGATCCGCGGCCGCCAGCCTGCCCTGTTCCTGCGCCTGCTCAGCCAGCTGCTCTCAGTGGAAGCTGCCCTCAAGCGGGGCAGTGATGCCGGCGACGCCTTCCGCGACGGCTTCCTGCTCAACCCCTAAGGGACCAAGACGGATAATTAACCCTTCCTTCACTGACGCCAACCGCCACACCCCGCTATGGCCCTGCTGGTTCAGAAGTTTGGCGGCACCTCGGTGGCCGATGTGGAGCGCATCCAGGCAGTGGCCCGCCGCATCGCCCGCAGCCGTGAGGATGGCCACGAACTGGTGATTGTGGTTTCAGCTATGGGCCACACCACCGACCAGCTCACCGGCCTGGCCCGCGCTATCAGCAGCAACCCACCCCAGCGGGAGCTGGACATGCTGCTCGCCACCGGCGAGCAGGTGTCGATCGCGCTGCTTTCGATGGCGCTGCACGCTGAGGGCGTACCGGCGGTGTCGATGACAGGCACCCAGGCGGGCATCGTCACCGAATCGGCCCACGGCCGCGCCCGAATCCTGGAGATCCGCACCGAACGGCTGCGGCGCCTGCTCGCTGATGGTCAGGTGGTGGTGGTGGCTGGTTTCCAGGGCACCAGCAGCGGCGCCGGCGGCACCCCCGAGATCACCACCTTGGGCCGTGGCGGCTCCGACACCTCGGCGGTGGCCCTGGCCGCAGCGCTGGGCGCCGACACCTGCGAGATCTATACCGACGTTCCCGGGGTGCTGACCACCGACCCCCGCAAGGTGGCCGACGCCCAGCTGATGGCTCAGGTGAGCTGCGATGAAATGCTCGAGCTGGCCAGCCTGGGGGCTTCGGTGCTGCACCCGCGGGCGGTGGAGATCGCCCGTAACTACGGCGTGCCCCTAGTGGTGCGCTCCAGCTGGAGCGAGCAGCCCGGCACCCTGCTCACCAGCGGCGCCCCCAGGCCAATTGGCCATGAGGGGCTGGAGCTTGGTAAGCCGGTGGATGGCGCCGAACTGGAAACAAATCAAGCGGTGCTGGCCCTCGCCCACGTGCCCGACAGGCCCGGGGTGGCAGCCCAGCTATTCGAAGCCCTCGGCGCCGCCGGCCTCAACGTCGACCTGATCGTGCAAGCCACCCACGAGGGCAGCTCGAACGACATCGCCTTCACCCTGGCCGCCGCTGAATGCGACCGGGCCCAGCTCGTGTGCTGGGAGGTGCTCGCCGCCATGGGCGCAACCCTCAACGATGGCGGCGCCCAGCTAAGCGCTGAAGCCGGCTTGGCCAAGCTGAGCATCTCTGGCGCCGGAATCATGGGCCGGCCAGGGGTCGCTGCCCGGCTGTTCGACACCCTGGCCCGCTCAGGCATCAACCTGCGGCTGATTGCCACCAGCGAGGTGAAGGTGAGCTGCCTGCTGGCTGGAGATCAGGCGGATCGGGCCCTACGGGCCGCCGCCGAAGCCTTTGAGCTGACTGATCAGCAGCTGCGCCGCGATCCCGGGACCTGCAACCTGAGGGATCCGGCCGTACGCGGCGTCGCCCTCGACCGCGATCAGGCCCAGGTGGCGTTAAGGCGACTGCCCGATCGCCCCGGCACCGCTGCGGCCGTCTGCCGCACCCTGGCCGATGCAGGCATCAGCCTCGATGCGATCGTGCAATCCGAGCGCACCCACGCCGGGCCAAGCCGCGATATGAGCTTTGTGCTCAAACGCGACGATCTGGCGCGGGCGCAGCAGTCCCTGGCGACCCTTCTGGGCCAATGGCCAGGCTCCAGCTTTGAGGAGGGACCCGCCATAGCCCGAATCAGCGCTGTAGGTGCTGGCATGCCCTGCACCCCCGGCACCGCCGCCCGCATGTTCCGCTGCCTGGCCGACGCAGGCATCAACATCGAACTGATCGCCACCAGCGAAATCCGCACCAGCTGCGTCGTAGCCGAGGCCGAGGGCATCAAGGCGCTGCAAGCAGTCCACGCTGCATTTGCACTTGGTGGCATCGCGCAACATCAAGCCGAAGGCACCGAGGCGCCTGGCGAAGTTGAGGTATCCATGGCATGAACTGGAGCCGCCACCGTCTTCCCCTTGCCCTTGCGGCAGGTCTCGACGCTGCCGGGTTAATCGCAGCAGCCTTAATCGTCAATGGCCTGCGCCAGAGCAGTGTTGCTGATCAACAGCTATTGCTCCTCGCCCTGGTGCTGATCTACCTGAGCCTGGGCTGGCTGTTCGGCTCCTACACCCTGCTGAAACTGGCGCGGCTGCGCTGGATGCAACTGCTGCTGCGGCTCGGAATCACCAGCACCGCCAGCATCGTGGCGGGCGCCCTGCTGGGTTGGCTGCTGCGGGTGCCTCCAGGCATCACCCTGCTGCACCGGGGCAGCCTGATTCCCCTGTTCAGCCTGGCAATCCTCTGGAGCGCCCTTGTGCGGCTGGGGCTGCGCCAAAGCCAACATCTTTCATCCCAGCCGGCCTGGCAGGTTGTAGCGCTACCGCAGGAAGTGGCAGCCATCGCCCGGGAATGGCGGCGCAGTTACGGCAGCACTCCCCTTCCAGCGATATTGCCATTCAGCCCCACGCTCTGGGAACGCGATGCCCCCAACGCAACCATTGCCCTGAGTAGTGGCGTAGCCGCCGAAGCAAACGTGCAGCAGTTTTGCCAAGAGGTAGTGGGCCAGGGTCACCCCGTGCTGTCACTAGCGGCCATGGCGGAGCAAGAGCTGCAGCGAATTCCTCCCCACTGGGTGAGCGATCAATGGCTGCTGTTTTCGAACCGCATCGATGGCGTCAACAGCACGTTTGAACAGCAGCTAAAGCGCTTTGCCGATGTGGTGAGCAGCGTCGTGTTGCTGGTAATAACCAGCCCGGTCTTAGCGCTGGCAGCCCTATTGATCCGAGCGCAGGACGGCGGAGCCGTGATCTACAGGCAACAACGTACCGGGCTGCTGGGCCAGTCCTTCGCTGTGCTGAAACTCCGCACCATGGTGCCCCGAGCCGAAACCGGGTGCGCCCTATGGGCAGCAGAGCAGGATGAGCGCATCACTCCTATCGGCCATTGGCTGCGGCGCACCCGGCTCGATGAACTGCCCCAGCTGATCAACGTGCTGCGAGGCGAGATGAGCCTGATCGGCCCGCGTCCAGAACGGCCCGAGCTGGAGGAACAGCTAGAAGCGCAAATCCCCAACTACCGCCTGCGCCACTGGGTACGCCCCGGCCTTAGCGGCTGGGCCCAAGTGAATATGCCCTACACCTCAAGCATTGAGGATTCGGAGCTGAAATTGAGCTACGACCTTTTCTATCTGCGCAATGCCGGGCTGTGGCTGGATCTGGTGATCATGGTCAAAACTATCAAGATCGTGCTCAAGGCGGCTGGTCGTTAACCCCTCAGAACCGCGCTAGGCCTTCCCCACCAACTTCTGGCGCAGATTCTTAATCTTATCGCGCAGGTTGGCAGCCTCCTCGAATTCGAGGTTCTTGGCGGCGCCCTTCATCTTCTCTTCAAGCTGCTGAATTAGCTGCGGCAGGGCATCCAGCGGCACATTGTTGTGCTCGGCTTGCTCGGTGGCCTCCTCCAGCTGGTCGTCGTTGAGCCGCCGTGACATCTCCAAAGAGGAGAGGATCGAATTGCCGGCCCGCTTGCCCGCAGGGGTGGGGGTGATGCCGTGCTCAACGTTATAGGCGTGCTGAATGGTGCGGCGGCGCTCGGTTTCGGAGATGGCCCTAGCCATCGAATCGGTGAGATTGTCGGCATAGAGGATGGCCTTGCCCTCGATGTGGCGGGCAGCCCGGCCAATGGTCTGAACCAAGGAGCGCTCGGCCCGCAGGAAACCCTCCTTATCGGCATCAAGAATCGCCACTAGCGACACCTCGGGCAGATCCAATCCTTCCCGCAGTAGGTTCACGCCCACCAGCACGTCGTATTCACCATTCCTGAGATCTTGGATGATCTCAATCCGCTCAATCGAATGGATCTCCGAGTGCAAGTAGCGCACTCGCACGCCATTTTCAGCCAGATAGTCGGTGAGATCTTCGGCCATGCGCTTGGTGAGCGTGGTTACAAGCACTCGCTCGTTTTTCTCCGCTCGCACCCGAATCTCGCCGAGCAGGTCGTCCACCTGACCCTCACTGGGCCTCACCTCCACGATCGGATCGAGCACCCCGGTGGGGCGGATCACCTGCTGCACAATCTGGCCACTGCTCTGCTCCATCTCCCAGTTGCCTGGGGTGGCACTGACAAAGATCGTCTGCTGGGCCTTCTCCCAAAACTCCGAGCCCTTGAGCGGCCTGTTGTCGGCAGCGCTGGGCAGGCGGAAGCCGTGCTCGATTAGCACCTGCTTACGCGACTGGTCGCCGTTGTACATCGCCTGCAGTTGGGAGCAGGTGACGTGACTCTCATCCACCACGAGCAGCCAGTCCTTGGGAAAGTAGTCGATCAGGCATTCCGGCGGCGTGCCCGCCTCTCGCCCGGCCAGATGGCGGGCGTAGTTTTCCACTCCATTGCAATAACCCACCTGCTCGAGCATCTCCAGGTCGTAGGTGGTGCGCTGCTCCAGCCGTTGCGCCTCTAGGAGCCGCCCCTGACCGTTGAGTACATCGAGCCGCTCGCGCATCTCGTTGCGGATGGCCGAAATCGCGTCCGCCAGCCGCTCCTTTGGCGTCACAAAGTGCTTAGCAGGATAAATATTGATTGTGTCGAGGCTTTGCAGGATCTCCCCGGTGGTGGGATCCACGTAGCGGATCGCCTCCACCTCATCACCAAAGAGCTCAATCCGCACCAGCCTGTCTTCATAGGCTGGGCCGATCTCCAGCACATCGCCCCGCACCCGAAAACGACCGCGGGAAATCTCCAGGTCGTTGCGTGAATACTGATTATTTACCAACTCCCGCAAGGAACCTCGCAAATTGAGAGTCTCACCCACCTTAAACTTGACGGCAGCTTTTAGATATTCACTGGGAATACCCAGGCCATAAATGCAGCTGATTGAGGCAACTACGATAACATCTTTACGCTCAAACAGCGAACGGGTCGCCGAGTGGCGCAACATATCGATCTCTTCGTTGATCGATGCTGTTTTGGCGATATAGGTATCGGAGACAGCCACATACGCCTCCGGCTGGTAATAGTCGTAATAGCTGATGAAATATTCAACGGCATTATTCGGGAAGAACTCCCGCAGCTCGTTGCAGAGCTGAGCCGCCAAGGTCTTGTTGTGGGCCAGCACTAAGGCAGGACGCCCGGTTTGGGCGATCACATTGGCGATCGTGAAGGTCTTACCGGTACCGGTGGCGCCTAGCAGGGTCTGGTAGCGCTCACCCCCGTCGACGCCCTGGACCAGCCCAGCAATGGCCGTGGGCTGATCACCCTTGGGTAGGTAGGGGGCGTGGAGTTCAAACGGAACCATGTCCCCATTCTCGGGGTCAAACCACCGGAGCTGTGGTGATCAGGGCAGCTGCGCGAGTGAAGTCGACATCGAGGCCGAGGATGCGCAGGATCACGGCCGACAACACCGCATAGACGACCCCACCAAGAATCGCGCTCACCACTCCGTTTTTGAGCCGGAACCCCTTGATCAACCAGGCCGCCAAACCAAACAGCACCACGGTGATCGCCCAGTTGAACAGCAGGCTCACCGGACTGATCAGGCCACCTAGGCTGGTGATCGCCCACACCGGCCCGAGCAGCAGCTTCAGCGGCCAGATCAGCAGGGTGCCAAGCAAGCCAATCACCACTGCGGAAAGCAGGGCGACCGGGAAACTGCTTAGTTCCACCCCCAGAGGCAGCCAGGCCACAATCAACAGCACAATGGCCCGAATCGGCCACTGCAACAGCCAGATCAGAGAACCCATGAAAACGACGAGGAGATCAACTCCCGCAAGGTAGTCATGGGTTCACTCAGGCACCAATGAGCGTGGCGTTAAGCAACAACAGTTGCGCCAGCGGGCAGGCCTAGGGCCTCGCGCAGACCGCGCACTACGGCCACCATGGCCAGCTCATCGTTGAGCTTGTTGATCGCCGAACCCACCCCCACTCCGGCGGCACCGGCAGCAATTGCCATCGGCACGGTGACAGCGGAAAGGCCGGATGCACACAGCACCGGTGCAGTACTGGCCGCCGCAGTAAGGGCGCGGCTGATGGTGTGAGCCGCAGCCAAGGTGGGCGCCGCCTTCTCAATCAGGCCCAGGCTGCCGGCGCTGAAGGGCTTGGCACTGGTGCCCCCCTCGGTTTGGATGATGTCGGCACCGGCGGCCACCAAATCCACCGCCAGCTGCTCCTGCTGATCGAGGGGCAGCACGTGGGGCACGGTGACGCTCAACACCACTTCAGGCAGCAGCTCGCGGGTGCGTCGGGTGAGCTCGAGCACCTCGGCGGCGTCGAAGATGCGGCCGAGGGGATAGAAGGCGTCGTAATTACCGATCTCAACCATCGCCGCCCCGGCAGCCACAGCGGCGGGAAAAAGCTCGGGCTCGACGGCGCTCACGCAGATCGGCAAGCCGCTCACGGCAGCGGCAAGCTGCACCAGCGCTGAATCGCAGGCCACATCGATCAAATCGGCACCGCCTTGGCCAGCGGCCCGGCTGATCCGCTCCACACTGGCAGCATCAAAATTGGTGAGGCCAGCGATCACCTTGAGCAGGCGGCGTCCAGCCAGCGCGGCTTGCAGGGCGGAGGGCAGCTGCTCAAGACGCGACTTCGCAACCATGGAAACGCAAGACTGGAATAATGAGCTGATTCTCCCACCCGGACCGCGCTGGAGCCAGGAACATCTGCGGCTGCATCGCCACCTGCGGCACCATCCCGAGCTGTTGCCAGCGGGTGCGCCGCTGCTGCTGGCGATCTCGGGTGGTCAAGACTCCATGGCCTTGTTGGGCCTGCTGCGCGACCTGCAGCGCCTGCACCACTGGCCGCTGCACCTCTGGCACGGCGACCACCGCTGGCGACCGGAGTCGGGCAGCGTTGCCTTGGAGCTGGCCGGCTGGTGCAGCGACCAGGGACTCGACCTGCACATTTCCTCTTGGCTGAGGCCACTGGAGGCAACCAGCGAAGCTGCCGCCCGCCACTGGCGCTACGACCAACTGGCAGAACAGGCCAGATGTCTGGGGGTGAACCATGTGCTGACCGCCCACACCGCCAGCGACCGAGCCGAAACCCTCCTGCTGCACCTGGCCCGGGGCAGCCATCGCCGCGGCCTGGCAAGCCTGCGCAGCCAGCGCCCCCTCAGCAGCGAGCCAGGTGATCCAATCGTGCTGGCGCGGCCGCTGCTGCCCTTCTCCCGGGCCGACACGGCCCGCCTTTGCGAGCAACTAGCTCTGCCGGTGTGGCACGACCCGAGCAACACCGACCGCCGCTACAGCCGTAACCGAATCCGGGCCGAAGTGCTGCCCGTGCTCGAAGGGCTCCACCCCGGCGCCGCCCAGCGGATCAGCGCCCAAGCCGAAAGGCTGGTGGAGGAAGTAGACAGCCGCAACGAACTTGTAGCCCTGGCCCTACAGACCCTTAAAACCAGCAGCAACCTCAGCAGCACGCCAGCCCTACAGCGCCAGGCCCTGGGCAGCCTGGCCGGCGCCAATCAACGCCAGCTCCTGCACCACTGGCTCGAGCAAGGCAGCGGACTGGTGCTTCCTGCCAGGCAACTCGAAGAGCTACTTATGCGACTGCAACCGGGCCATCCCCCAGGCCAGGCCAACCTATCTGCCGGTTGGCAGCTGCAATGGGATCGCTCCACACTGTGGCTTAAGCCTTCTACCCCGCCCTCGCCGCGATGACAGCCTCGCCGAACTCGCTACAACAGCGCTACGGGGGCATTGAACGGCTGTACAGCGAACGTCAATGGGACGTGGTGTCCCGGTTGAGCGAGGAGCTGCTGCTCGAGCTGCCAGGCGACCCCGCCCACCCCCTGCGCCAACGGCTGCAGCTGCTCCTGGGCCACACCTACCTCTACGGCTACCAAGACAGCAGCACAGCGGCGGGGTTTTACAGCCGCGTGCGCGCTGCTACGGAAGAGCCCCTGCTGCGGGACATCGCCGACCAGGGACTGGCGCAATGCGCCCGCCAGATAGCGCCTACAGCGGCACCGGTTCAAAGCAGCGGCGCCGCCATGCCCTGGCTTGAGGAGCTTGGCGGCATCGCGCCTGCGGAGGTTCAGGTGCCGGGGCCGGCACCGGTGCCAAATCTGATGGTTGAGGTGGTCGATGAACCAGAGCTGATCGAAGTGGCCCAGGCGGATGAGTCTTACAGCGAAGAGCTGGTGGTCAATTTGAGTGAGGGGAGCCTGGCTGAAGTTGAAAAGCGCTTGACGGAGCGGGTAAGCAGCCCGAGCCCCTTAGAGCTCGTAGAGCTCACCAAGGGGCTGCTGCGGGTAGTAATCCAGTAATCCGCTGAAGCTGCTGCCGCGGGGAGTTGCTTCAGCCCACGGTGGCAGCTGAGCGGCGACGGCGGGTGCGGCCGGCGGGTTCTGGCTCGAGCTCTGCGGGCGCCGGGGCCGGCACCGCAACAACTGCAGCCGCTAGAGGGGCAGCCGGAGCAGGCTCAGGGGCGGGTGCTCCGGCCCCAACGGCAACCAGCTGCCGTTGGGGGGCGGGCACTGCACCATCACGGCCACGCCCCCCTCCATCGCGGCCACCTGAATCACGAGAGCCTCCATCACGAGCACCGCGGCCCCGGGGTGCGGGACGGCTGTCGGGCTCGACATCGGCGCGGCCCTTGTAGGCCGGGGTACCAGCAGGGGCGGGTTGCACCAGGCAAATGATCAGCGGCTCCACCTGCAACTCTCGGCGCAGGCGGCGTTGCAGACCCACCTCTACCTCTCGCTGCACTCCCACCCAATCCACCTCGGGGGCACTGCCACCGGTGTTGCGGCAGAGCTGATTCCAGCGGTTTTCCAATACCCAGCCGATTTCTCGCTCGGCCCACATCGAGAGCTTGCGGGCGTCGGCCGCGGTGACGACACCGCGGATATTCACCCTTGGCGGCGCTGCCATCACGCCATCGGTGCTGATCACAGCCAGCAGGGTGACAACGCCATCCTCCGCCAATTGTTGGCGCTCCTTTAGCACCCTGGCATCAACGATGCCATTGCGGGAGGCATCCAGCAGCTCGATACCGGCCTTGACGGGGTCGCCCTTGCGGATCGAATCGGCGGTGAGCTCCACCACATCGCCGTTGTCAATGATCAGCATGTTGTCGGTGGGAATCCCCATCGATTGGGCAGTTTTGCTGTGGGCCACCAACATGCGGTGCTCCCCGTGCACCGGCACAAAATATTTGGGCTTGGTGAGGGCCAGCATCAGCTTCTGGTCTTCCTGGAAGCCGTGGCCGGACACGTGAATGCCCTCGCCCTTGCCGTACACCACCTTGGCGCCGAGCATCATCAGCCGGTCGATCGTGTTGACCACCGAGATGGTGTTGCCCGGAATCGGGCTGGCCGAGAAGATGATCGTGTCGGTGCTTTTCACCTGCACCTGGGGATGCTCACCGCGGGAAATGCGGCTCAGGGCGGCGAGCGGCTCACCCTGGCTGCCGGTCATCAGCAACAGGGTTTCGCGGTCGGGCAGATCACGAATCTGCTTGATGGGCACGAACAGATCATCGGGGGCGCGCATATAACCCAACTCGCGCGCCTTGGCGATCACGTTGAGCATGGAGCGGCCCAGCAGACCCACCTTGCGACCGTTCTTGAGAGCCAGCTCCAGGATCATCGAGACGCGGTGAATCGAGCTGGCAAAGGTGGTGATGATTACCCGACCTTCAGCCTGGGAGATGTGGCGATCCAGGCATGGGAACACAGAGCGTTCGGGGGGGCAGAAGCCCGGCACCTCAGCGTTGGTGGAGTCGCTGAACAGGCAAAGCACGCCCTTGTCGCCGTAATGGGCGAGGCGAGCCATATCAAAGGTCTCGCCATCCACCGGCGTGTGGTCAAATTTAAAGTCGCCAGTGAAGATCACCGTGCCCACAGGGGTAGTGATGGCCAGCGAAAAACTGTCTGCCATCGAGTGGGTGTTGCGGATGAACTCCACTGAAAAGTGTTGGCCCACCTTCACCACATCGCGGGGCGCGACGGTTTGAAGGATGGTGCGATCCATCACACCGGCCTCCTCCATCTTGCCGGTGAGCATGGCCAGCGCCAGGCGCGGCCCATGAATCACGGGGATGCTGAAGTTTTTGAGGTGGTGGGCAATACCACCGATGTGATCTTCGTGACCATGGGTCACGATCATGCCGCGAATCCGCTTCTGGTTTTCCTTCAGGTAGCTGGTATCTGGCATCACCACATTGACGCCATGCATGCCATCGCTGGGGAAGGCCAATCCGGCATCCACCAACATGATGTCGTCGCCATATTCGAACACGCAGGTGTTCTTGCCGATCTCATGCAGGCCGCCCAGGGGAATTACCCGCAGGTGGGGCTGCTTGGTGGCGCTCTGGGCTCTGCCGTTGGAACTGGTCATGGAGAAGGAGTTTTAGGGAAAAGGAACAAACTGAATCGATCTGGTCTCAAGCCTTGGCGTCAGGTAGGACGCAGGGCGGCCAGGGTTTCGGAGAGGCGTTGTCGCACGTCGGTGGTGGCGGAAAGCAGGGGAAGACGGGGTGCACCCACGGGCCAGCCGCTGAGCTCAAGGGCGGCTTTAACGGGGATCGGATTGGTGCTGCAGAAAAGGGCCTTGCACAGCGGTAGCAGCTGGTCGTGCAGAGCCAGGGCCTGGGCCATATCCCCCGCGAAAAAGGCGCGCACCATGGCGCTGATCTCAGCGCCGGCCAGGTGGCTGGCCACACTCACCACGCCCACAGCCCCAACGGCAAGCATCGGCAGGGTGAGGGCGTCGTCACCGCTGTAAATCGCCAGACGGTTGCCGCACAGGGCCCGCAGGGCGCTCACCTCTTCGGTGCTGCCGCTAGCGGCCTTAAAACTCACCACGTTGGCGCAGTCAAACAAGCGGGCCACGGTGGCTGGCGCCAGGCTGGTGCCTGTGCGGCCAGGAATGTTGTAGAGCATCAGGGGCAGCTGGGGTGCCGCCGCTGCCACAGCGCGGAAATGGGCCTCAAGGCCGTCCTGGGGAGGCTTGTTGTAGTAGGGCACTACCACTAGGGCGCCATCGGCACCGAGGGCCGCCGCCTGCCGCGTGGCCTCCACCGCTTCGGCGGTGCAGTTGCTGCCGCTGCCGGCCAGCACGCTGGCCCGATGACCAACCGCTTGCTTCACCGCAACTAAAAGCGCGTGCTGTTCGTCCCAGCTGAGCGTCGGTGATTCGCCAGTGGTGCCGCACACCACGATCCCATCGGAGCCCTGGTTGATCAGGTGCTCTGCCAGCTGGGCCGCAAGGCCCAGATCCACCGAACCATCGACGGCAAAGGGGGTAACCATCGCCGTCAGCACGCGGCCAAATGGCGGAGTGGCTGGCTGGATAGGGCTCAAGCAGCACCTCCGGGCAAAACCGCTCCAGCTCTAGCCGCCGGGCCCTGGATCAACAGCTCGGCAATCTGGATCGCATTAAGAGCAGCACCCTTGCGGATCTGATCACCGCAGAGCCACAGCTCCAGGGCATTGGCGTCACTGAGATCCTGGCGGATTCGGCCCACCGCCACCGGATCGCGGCCCGTCACATCGGTGGGCATCGGGAAACGGTTGGCTTCAAAGTTTTCCAGCAGCTCCACGCCAGGCGCCTTGGCCAGCAGGGCTCTGGCCTCCTGCACCGGGAAGGGCTCATGAAATTCAATATTTACCGCCTCCGAATGGGCCCGCAACACCGGCACCCGCACACAGGTAGCCGAGAGCCGCAGCTCCGGAGTTCCCATGATCTTGCGGGTTTCGTTGAGCATCTTCAGCTCCTCCTCGCAATAGCCATTGGGCTGCAGCGGTGAGTTGTGCAGAAAAAGGTTGAAGGCTAGGGAGTGGGGCAGCACCTCACTCACGGGCTCACCACCATCGAGCACGGTGCGGCTGAGCTGGCGCAGCTCCTCCATCGCCCGGGCGCCGGCGCCGCTGGCACTCTGATAAGTGCTCACCAGCACACGCCGAATTGCCCGCCGCGCTGCCAAGGGGGCCAAAACCAAGGTGAGCAGGATCGTTGTGCAATTGGGGTTAGCAATGATGCCCCGATGGGCAAAAGCAGCCTCTGGGTTCACTTCTGGAACCACCAACGGCACCTCAGGATCCATACGAAAAGCACTGGAGTTGTCAATCACCACGGCACCAGCCCGGGCCGCCACCGGAGCCCACTGGCGCGACACCGAGCCGCCGGCTGAGGCCAGCACCACGTCCACCCCTTCAAAAGCTGGGGCCTCCACGGGCCGGATCGCCAGCGATGTGCCCTGCCAGGCGAGGCTTTGGCCGGCGGAACGGGGTGACGCCAGGGGAATCAGCTCAGCTACAGGAAAGTTGCGCTCAGCGAGCAACTCGAGCAATTCCTGGCCAACTGCGCCAGTTGCACCGAGCACCGCAACCCGCAAGGGGCGGTTGGGCAGGCAGGGAGATGGCGGGGCAGGGACGGTCTGGGCGGCGGTCAAGGGAGCGGGAACAGAATCAAAAATTGGTGGCGGAGCTGGGGCCGAACATCAACCCAACTAAGGCGGGAAGCTGCAACAAAGACGCCGACCTTCGCCGATGCCATTCTTTGCTGATTGAGGTCCTATCGCCTTCGTCGTGCGCCGATACGACAATACGCGCCGAGAGCTCGGAACGGCCGCTTTCTAGGATCGAGGTCTGCAACTGTTTTCCATGAGCTCTGCCGCCGCCCCAGCCGCCAGCCCGCTGTCGATAAAGGCCAGTCCCCGTCCGGGCAGCCGCGTAGCCCTGGAGGTGGCAATCCCCGGCGGCCGCAGCCAGGCCAGCTATGACGCCGCCGTGGACAAGCTGAGTCGCAGCATCAAGCTTCCCGGCTTCCGCAAGGGCAAGGTGCCCAGGCCCGTGCTGCTCCAGCAGATCGGCCCCCTGCGCATTCGGGCCACCGCCCTAGAAGACCTGGTGGACGCCGCTTTCCGTGACGCTGTTACTCAGGAAATGGTGGCAGCAATCGGCCGGCCCGAGCTCACCGAAGGTTTCGAGGTCGTGCTGGAACGCTTCGAGCCCGGCAGCGCCCTCACCATCACCCTGGAGCTCGACGTCGAGCCCACACCAAAACTCAAGTCCACCAAAGGGCTAAAGGCTGAAGCCGAGGCAATCAGCTTCGATCCGGCCCGTATCGATGAACTGATCGAGCAGTCGCGCAAGCAGCTGGCCGCCCTGGTGCCCGTGGAAGACCGCCCCGCCGCCAGCGGCGATGTAGCAGTGCTCAGCTTCAGCGGCATTTACATAGATAGCGGCGAGGCCATCAGTGGCGGCAGCAGCGATGCCATGGAGGTGGAGCTGGAGGAGGGCCGGATGATCCCCGGCTTCATCGAGGGTGTGATCGGCATGGCTATCGGCGACAGCAAAACCATCGACTGCCAGTTCCCCGATACCTACCCTCAAGAAGATGCCGCTGGCCGCCAGTCGCGCTTCGAAATCAGCCTGAAAGACCTCAAGTGCCGGGAACTACCCGCCCTTGACGACTCCTTTGCCCAGCAGGCCAGCGACAAAGCCACCCTGGCCGAACTGCGCAGCGATCTAGAAACCCGCCTCAAGGACGACGCCGAGCGCCGCGCTAAGGCCAGCCGCCACGACGCCCTGCTCACCGCCCTCGTGGAAGAACTCGAAGTGGAACTACCCGAAACCCTGGTGCAACAGGAAATCCGCAACCTGTTGGAGCAGACAGCTGGTCAAATCGCCCAACAGGGCATGGACGTCAAAAAGCTGTTCACGCCAGACCTGGTGCGCTCACTGATGGAGACCTCCCGACCGGAGGCGGAGGAGCGCCTGCGCCGCAGCCTGGCCCTTAAGGCCCTAGCCACCGCCGAGGCGATCGAAGTGGAAGCCAAGGAGCTCGAAGCCAAGATCAAGGAGATCAGCCGCGGCCTCAGCCAGCAGGGCAACATCGACCCCGAAAGGTTGCGCCTGGCCGTTGCTGACGACCTGCTGCGCGACAAGCTGCTGGAGTGGCTTGAGGCCAACAGCACCATCACTGAAAAGGCTGCCACCCCAGCCGACGCCAACCCTGACGCTGCAGGCGAGGAGCAGGCAAAGGCTAAAGCGAAAGACAAGGCCAAAGCGGCCAAGGCCCAATAGCCACAACCAGGACCAATAGATTGATTCTCCGAGAGCTTCCCCGCGTGTGATCGACGCCACCATTCGCCATCCCATCCACAGCAGCTGGAGCCCTAGTGGCTCCCCCGGGGTGCTGCCCACGGTGGTCGAGCAGTCGGGCAAGGGTGACCGCGCCTTCGATATTTATTCCCGCCTGCTGCGCGAGCGGATCATCTTTCTGGGCACCGGCATCGACGATCAAGTGGCCGATTCGCTAGTCGCCCAGCTGCTGTTCCTCGAAGCCGAGGATCCGGAGAAGGACATCCAGATCTATGTGAACTCCCCAGGCGGCTCGGTGACCGCCGGCTTGGCGATCTACGACACGATGCAGCAGGTGTCCCCCGACGTGGTGACCATCTGTTACGGCCTGGCAGCCTCCATGGGTGCCTTCCTGCTGTCGGGTGGCACCAAGGGCAAGCGGCTGGCCCTGCCCAATGCCCGGATCATGATTCACCAACCCCTCGGCGGCGCCCAGGGCCAGGCGGTGGATATTGAAATCCAGGCTAAGGAGATTCTGTTCCTCAAAGACACCCTCAACGGTTTGATGGCAGAACACACCGGCCAGCCCCTCGAAAAAATCACCGAAGACACAGACCGCGACTACTTCCTTTCGCCTGCAGAGGCGGTTGAATACGGCCTGATCGATCAGGTCGTGACCGACTCCCCTGCGGCCACCGCTGCTGAGTGATTCCTTCCGGTTTGATCCTTAAGGTCAGCTGACAATCCGTTATTTCCTGTCGATCCTGGAATCAGGACTCCCCTGCCCATGGCCAAGTTCGACGCCCACCTGAAGTGCTCGTTCTGCGGCAAGTCGCAGGAACAGGTGCGCAAGCTGATCGCCGGCCCGGGCGTCTACATCTGCGATGAATGCATCGATCTCTGCAACGAGATCCTTGACGAGGAACTGGTAGATAGCCACACCGGCACAGCCAGCGGCGGCGGCCGCCATGCCGCCGACTCCAGCCGCAACAAGGCCCCCAGCAAAAAAACAGCCAAACCCCTCCCAACTTTGGCGGAGGTGCCCAAGCCCCAGGAGATCAAGGCCTTCCTCGACCGCCAGGTAGTGGGCCAGAACGAAGCCAAGAAAAATCTATCCGTAGCTGTTTACAACCACTACAAACGCCTGGCCTGGCAGGGCGATGGCAAGGGCGAAACCGACCAGACAGCCACCAAGCTGCACAAGAGCAATATCCTGCTGATCGGCCCCACCGGCTGCGGCAAAACACTCCTAGCCCAGACCCTGGCCGAAATGCTCGACGTGCCCTTTGCGGTAGCCGACGCCACCACCCTCACCGAGGCTGGCTACGTCGGAGAAGACGTGGAAAACATCCTGCTGCGGCTGCTGCAGAAGGCTGATCAGGATGTAGAGCAGGCCCAGCGGGGCATCATCTACATAGACGAAATCGACAAGATCGCTCGTAAGAGCGAAAACCCCTCGATCACCCGGGATGTATCTGGTGAAGGGGTGCAGCAGGCCCTGCTGAAGATGCTCGAAGGCACCGTGGCGAACGTGCCGCCCCAGGGAGGACGGAAGCATCCCTACCAGGAATGCATTCAGATCGACACCAGTCAGATCCTGTTCATCTGCGGTGGTGCCTTCGTGGGCCTCGAAGATGTGGTGCAGAAACGGATGGGCCGCAACGCCATCGGTTTCCTCAGTGCCGATGGCAGCAACCGGACCCGCAGCGGCAAGGATCGCCATGCAGCCGAAGTACTGCGCCACCTGGAGCCCGACGATCTGGTGCGCTACGGCCTGATCCCTGAATTCATTGGACGGCTACCGGTGAGTGCGGTGCTTGAGCCCCTCGATACGCCAGCCCTCAAAGCCATCCTCACCGAGCCGCGGGATGCCCTAATTAAGCAGTTCCAGACTCTGCTGAGCATGGACAACGTGCAGCTCGAGTTCGAAGCTGGCGCTGTTGAAGCGATTGCCATCGAAGCCCATCGCCGCAAGACCGGCGCCCGGGCCCTGCGCGGCATCGTCGAAGAGCTGATGCTCGACCTGATGTACGACCTGCCCTCCCGCAATGACGTCAAGAGCTTCACCGTGACCCGGGAGCTGGTGGAACAGCGCAGCAAGGCCAAAGTGGTTCCCCTCAGCAGCGCCAACCTGGAATCGCCACAGCAAGCCAGCGCCTGATCGGGCATACAACGATGACCGCAGCTGATCATCTGCAGGTGCCCCGCCAGCATGGTCTGTTCCTGCATCACGGCATCGACCTGGGCGACGGCAGCGTGGCCCACTACCTAGAGGGACGCGAAATCCTGCGCAGCCCCCTGGCCGATTTCAGCCGCGGCGAACCGGTGGCGGTGGTGGCCTATCCAGCAAGCAGCTGCTCCCCAGCCGGCGTAACCCTGCGACGGGCCATGGGGCGCCTAGGCGAACAGAATTACAACCTGCTGTTTAACAACTGCGAGCACTTCGCCCATTGGTGCAAAACGGGCCGGCACCGCAGCGCCCAGGTCGAAGACTTGCTGCACACCGGCAGCCTCGGGGCCCTAGCGATCGGTCAATGGGTGCCAGCGGCCGTGCTCAGTGCGGCCCGAATGCTGCTGAACCAGGGCAACCTGGCCGAACTCGATAAGTTGCGTCAGGGCCTGCAACAAAGGTTGGAGCAGGAGCTGGGCCGGGCTGAAGCGCGCTGGGGCCAAGACCGCTTCGAAAGCCTGCGCCTAGCGGCCCAGAAACTGGCCGACCAACTCACGGCCGTAGAGGAACTGGAAGAGCGGCTACGGCGCCAACTCGAACCGGGCCAGGGCCACTAATCTCAAGCCTCAGCTTCATGGGCCCAACGGCGATTTCCAGCTACCAACCCCTCCACCACAAATACCGCCCCCAGCGCTTCGACCAGCTGGTGGGTCAGGAGGCGATCGCAGCCACCCTGGGCAACGCCCTGCGCACCGGTCGGATTGCGCCGGCCTATCTGTTCTGCGGCCCGCGCGGCACAGGCAAAACCTCCAGCGCCCGCATCCTGGCTCGCTCGCTCAACTGCGTAGGCAGCGATGGGCCCACCCCCGAACCCTGTGGCGTCTGCGAGCTCTGCACCTCCATCACCGCCGGCAACGCCCTAGATGTGATCGAGATCGACGCCGCCTCCAACACCGGCGTTGACAACATCCGCGAGCTGATCGAGCGCTCCCGCTTCGCGCCGGTGCAGGCCCGCTGGAAGGTGTACGTGGTGGACGAGTGCCACATGCTCTCGACCGCCGCCTTCAATGCCCTGCTCAAAACCCTGGAGGAGCCACCACCTCGGGTGGTGTTCGTGCTGGCTACCACCGACCCCCAGCGGGTACTCGCCACAATTCTGAGCCGCTGTCAGCGCTTCGATTTCCGCCGCATTCCCCTGCAGGCCCTGGAGCAGCACCTGAGCTGGATCGCTGAGCAAGAGCAAATCGGCATCACCCCAGAAGCCCTGCACGTGGTGTCCCAGCGGGCCCAGGGAGGCCTGCGGGACGCCGAGAGCCTGCTGGACCAACTCAGCTTGCTGCCGGCACCAATCGAGGCCACGGCAGTTTGGGAGCTGCTGGGAGCGGTGCCGGAGCAGGAGCTGCTGGCCCTAGCCGGGGCCCTGGCCAGCTGCGATCCCCTCGCCCTGCTGGAGGGCTGCCGCGAGCTGCTGGAGCGGGGCCGGGAGCCCGCCGCCGTGCTGCAGGGTTTGGTGAGCCTGCTACGGGATCTGGTGCTAGCTGGAACGGCGCCCGACCGCCTGGAGCTCACCAGCGTGTCGCCCCAGTTCCGCCAAGCCCTGCCCGATCTGGCCCGCTCGATCGGCAAAGCCCACCTGCTGCAGTGGCAAGCCCAGCTCAAGAGCAGCGAGCAGCAACTGCGCCACAGCGTCAACCCGCGCCTGTGGCTTGAAGTGCTGCTACTGGGCCTGCTGGCTGAGCCGGTAGCTGCTGCCCGGCCAATCTCTGCCGCAGCTCCTACTGCAGCTGCACCGGTGGTTGCACCTGCTGTCGCACCGCCAGTCGCCCCCCCAGCCGCCGCCCCAATCCCGGCTCCAGCTCCGGTCTGCGTCGAGCCCAACAACTCCGCCAACCTGCAGGAGCTCTGGCAGCAAATCCTGGCGGGCCTGGAGCTGCCTTCTACGCGCATGCTGCTGTCCCAACAGGCCCGACTGGTGCGTCTCGATGAGCGCCGTGCCGTGGTGCAGGTGGCCGGCAACTGGATGGCCATGGTGCAGAGCCGCCTGCCCCTGCTGGAAACTGCGGTGGCCAAGGCCCTGGGTAGTCCCCGCCAGCTGACGCTGGAAGGGGGTGGCGAGAGCTCCGCACCAACTGGCGCCCCCAGTGCAGCCACCCCCAGACCAGCACCGCCACCGCCAACGCCAGCACCCCTGCCAACGCCAGCAGCTAATCCGCCAGCCCCAGCACCACCGCTAACGCCAACGCCAACGCCAACGCCAACAGCTACTGCGCCCCCCTTAGCCGCACCCCTCGATGACAAGGCCAGAAGACTGGCGGAGTTCTTCAATGGCGAAGTAGTTGAACTCGATGGGCCGCTGGACGAATTAACTGGCGATACAGCTGAGGTGGCTGCCTGAGCAGGGCCAGCACAATTGTGTAACGGATAATCAGGCCGCTGCCGGATCTTCGATCGGGGTCTCGTCCTCCTCGCCGAGGTGCATGGTTTTAGCCCACACCAGGGTCTTGGGCAGCAGGGCCATGCGCAGGCTGGTCCAGGGAATCACCACAAACCAATGACCCAGGTAGACAATGCCGAGGGCCAGATTCCAGACGTTCATGGCGGGCAGGGCCGGCCCCTCGCCAGGGCGGCGACAGCCGGCCAAGATCGCTCCTCCAGAGAGCCCAAAGGCAACGAAAGACAAGGGCCAGATGGTTGGGCGGGTGCCCGTAATCACGGCGCCGAGCAAATCGGCAATCGCCACTACCGGCAAGAAGTATTGGAGCAGGAAGAAACTGGTTAAATCAAGCTTCTGGCTAGCGCTGAGACGCTGCGAAATCAGGCCAGGCCAGTAATCGAAGAAACGCTGCAAACCGCCTTCAGCCCAACGCTGACGCTGGCGCCACAGGGCAGCCAAGCTCAGCACGGCCTCTTCCTGCACCGGCGGATCCCAGAGGATGCCAATCGGCTGGCCGTCGAGCAGCAGCCTGAAACTGAGGTCTAGGTCGTCGGTGACCGTGTCTTCGTTAAAACCACCGCTAGTGAGCAGGGCGTCCCGGCGCAGCAGCTGGCCATTGCCGCGCAATTCGGCTACGCCTCCTACAGCTAAGCGACCCTGCTGGATCACGGCGTCGAGGGCCATCTCCATGGCCTGGGCCCGGGTCAACCAATTAGCGGTGGCATTGACCTCAGCTTTGCGCAGCTGCACCGCCGACCAGCCACCAGCTTCAGCAAAAGGAATCAGCCGCTCCAGAGTGTCGCTCTGCAGATCGGCATCAGCGTCGAGCACGAACATCCAGCGGCCCTGAAGCTGCTGCAGCACCAAATTCAGAGCACCCGATTTGCCGCCGCCGGCATCTGCCTCACGCCGCAATACCTGCAAAAAAGGATGACGCTCCTGCAGCTCAGCCAAAACCTGGGGAGTGCGATCGCTGCTGGCATCGTCAATTACCCAGAGCCGCAGCCGCCCCTGCGGGTAGCTCAACTGGGCAATGCGTTCCACCAGGCGGCCGATCACTGCTTGCTCATCGCGGGCCGCCACCACCACGTCCACTGCGGGAAGGGGCTCAGCCCCTAGAGCGGCGGAAGTTTGTGCTGGCTCCGAGGTGCCTGCCGAACCAAAAACCTGGCGCAACACGGTGCGCAAGCTGTACCCACCCAGCAGCACGGCCAGGGTGAAAGCCGGGATCAGGCGCAGCGACTCATGGAGCCAATGGGGCGCTATGCCCGCCCAGCCGCAGCCGATCAGGAACAGGGCCGACTTACCGCGACGGTGATCGGTGGAACGGCCACCCGCAGCCATGACGATCCCAAAAGTAACCAAATTCTAAGGGGGACTCGAGTCCGACCCGGGCGGGGACAGGGGGCTTGTCCCTGGCAACGCCCTCAGGGGCTGGAGACTGGTACCTGGGTAGTAGTGCTCAAGAATGCGGGCCAGGCTCCAGCCACGCCGGGCCAAGTCGATGGCCCCCGCCTGGGACAAGCCGGCACCGTGACCAAACCCTCCCCCTTCAAAAATCCAGCGACCCGGGCCGTCGGGTCGCAATACAAAAAGAGTGCTGGGCAACTGCCGCAGGGTGCGGCGAATGGCATCACGGCGTAGCACCACGCTCTGCATCACTCCGCTGGCGCCCCGTGCCTGGATTTCCAGCGCCAACACCCGACCACTGGGGCCCCGTTCAAGCACCGCTAGGCGGGTGGGCCGGTCGCCAAAGGGCATAGCAGCGCGGCTTAGGGCCTGCTGGATCTGGGCCGCATCAAGCTGGCGAGACCAGCGAAAACGGGGATGGTCGAAGCCATAGGCGCGGGCGGTGGCCGCCAGGGCTACCCCAAGCTGAGCCGGCTGCAACGGCAGGGACACAGCTGCAACAACGGCGGGCGGACCATCTACACGCGGCCGCAGATAGGGCAGGGCCTCCCCACTCCACACCTCCTCAAATCCGGCCGCAATCCCCCCATTTGTGGCGTGATAGACGCCATGAATCGGCGAGCCCTGCCAGCTCAGTACCTGGTATTGAGTGGCGGCAATCGCCTGGCGTACGGCCGCTCCAGCTTGGCGAGGGTCGGCATACACCTGACATTGGGTATCGGCGCATAGGTGGTAGCCATCCACCACGAATCGCTCCTGGTTGCGCAGGGCCCAGGTGCGGGCGAGCACCGCCTGGGCAGCCAGCGCCGCCGGGGGGGAGCCAGCGCCAATCTCATGGGGCACAACCCCAAGCAGGTATCGCTCTAAGGGCACCTCCTCCACCAAAGACCAGCTGCCGTAGGCATCTCCCTGGAGTCGGAACGGACCTGCAAACACCCCCCCCTGCCAGCGCAGCCCCCCAGGGGCCTCCAAACGCAAGGGCTCCTCAAACAAAACCGGACCGTCATGGCGCCGCAGCTCCAAAACCAGGCGATCGCGCTGCAGCTGCTCCACCAGCCGCGGCCTAACTCCAGCGGGCGCTGGGGCCTCTGGCGCGGCCCACACTTCCCACTCGGCCGGGTGGGCAATCACAGGGGTGGCACCAGCCAGTCGCCAGCGGCCAGCAGCCTCCTGGGCGCTCTCGTAGCTGGCAAAGGGCCCCCACACCTGACGGCGCAGCGCCAGGGGCTGGGCCAACGGCAGCCTGCGCCAGTGCAACTGCAACCTGGGCGCCTGAAACCGCTGGCCCGTCGCACTCAGCAGGGTGAGGTTTCCAGCCGCGCTGCGTAGCTCCAAGGGAGTAGGCGGACCCAAATGGGCCGCCAGGGCCACCCAGAGCACCGGCGCTGTTGCCGCCACTGCCGGCGGAGGCTGCACGGGCCAATGCAGCGCAGAAGCAGGGCCGGGTCCAGGTGAAATGGGAGGTGGGGCGGCACGACATCCCCCCGTTAGCAGCAGCGTGCTGGCCCAAACGGCTAACGGCAACAACGATTGGGCCGAAGAGGACCGGACTGAAAACATTGCTTGAAAGAAGGGGGCTTGGAGGAGGGCACTGCCACGTCGTACTCTGCTTGTTTGTGCCAGCCGCAACGCAAGAAATGCCGAAGCTCAAGACCCGCAAAGCAGCCGCCAAGCGGTTCAAGGCCACCGGCACCGGCAAGTTTCTGCGGCGCCGGGCCTTCCTCAACCACCTGCTCGATCACAAGAGCCCGAAGCGCAAGCGTCATCTGGGCACAATGGCTCTTGTTGATGAGCGCGATGCGGACAACGTGAGGGCGATGCTCCCCTACGCCTGAGCGCGACCTCGGCCGATTTTCACTTCTATCTTCCTGATCTACTGCTATGTCACGCGTCAAGAGGGGCAATGTTGCCCGCAAACGCCGTAACAAGATTCTTCGCCTAGCCCGCGGCTTCCGCGGCGGCAATGGCTCCCTCTTCCGCACCGCCAACCAGCGGGTGATGAAGGCGCTTTGCAATGCCTACCGGGACCGCCGCCGTCGCAAGCGGGACTTCCGCCGCCTCTGGATCGCCCGGATCAACGCAGCAGCTCGGCTCAATGGCCTGAGCTACAGCCGCTTTATGGGTGGCTTAAAGAAAGCAGACGTGCGCATCAACCGCAAAATGCTGGCCCAGCTTGCCGTGGTCGACCCCGGCAGCTTCACCAACGTCGTGGGTGCCGCTTCAAACTGAGTTCCATCGGTAGGTCTTTTTGGACGCCCTCCTCCCCCAGGCCTACCTAATCGGTCTGATTGTTTTGTTAGGGGTCGCTGCCGTAGTAGTGGCCCGTCAAATCTGGCGGGTGCGCGCAGACGAAGTCACCCTTGCCAAACTAGAGCGCAACGATGGCCCCAAAGCCTCAGACGCGGCAGCTTTATACGAGCTGGGCTCTGTACAGCTGCGCAAGCGCCTGTATGGCCAAGCTGCGGAGTCGCTCAAGCAGGCCCTAAAGAAAGCTGAGGTCGCTAAAGAGCCGGCTGAGGCCCAGGCCGTGATTCAAAACGCTCTTGGCTTCGCTCTTGCTGCTCAAAGCAATTACAAGACAGCAATTCGTCACTACCGGCTGGCGCTGGAGGCCAAGCCCGCCTATCCAGTGGCCCTCAATAATCTTGCCTACGCCCTGGAAAAACAGCTGAAGCTGGAGGAGGCCAAGCAGGCCTATGAGCAGGTGATTGCCCTGGATGCAAACAATAAAACTGCCCGCAAACGGCTGAAACTTCTAGCTCGCAAGGCCGGGCTGAATCAGGCGGCCTGAACCACAATCTCTAATCAGCCCTCACCAGAGCCCACGTACTTCAGAACCACGGCTTGAGCTCGGCATGCGGTTGGGAGCAGCCATGCTGCTGCTGGCAATTGGGCGCAGCTCTAAGCGACCGCCTGGGCTCGTCAGTCGGGGCGCTTGCCAGCCCGACAGCTGCAAACCCTGCAGACCCGTAAACACACCTCCCTTCTCCAGACCCGCCACGTCGCATTGGCAGAGCATCAGCATGTCGAGCTGGTCTGATTCAGCATTGAGATTGCCCTGCATGGGGGTAGTGACCCCTCCCACCGTGAGCTCGCCGCGCAGATCGATCATTTGGCCTACGGGCCTAACCGATGCGAGCCTCAGCTCGACGTCCATGATCTGGGAGTTGTCGAAGGGTTGGTAGATACCCTTCCAGGTGAGTGGCATCTCCCGGGCCAGCAGCTCGGCCCTGGCTACCGGATCAAAAGTTTCCGCTCCCCCAAGACCACTGAGCGATTCTCCGCCGACACTGCCGGCCGAGGGAATGGTGAAGGGCACGAATGCCTCACTGCCTAGAGGAGTGGCCGCCTGCGCCGGAACCAAAGCCAGTGGCAACACAGCCAGCGGCAAGGCGGCTAAGGACAGCGCTGCACGAATAACGGCGAAAGACACAACAACTGAAACCAACTAGTGGGAGGCTAGGACCGCCTTTGAGATCTGGCCCTGCTCCGTGGTCACCACCGCTCCCACCAGCGAATCGCACACCCACCGGGATCCTCTTGTCATCGGTGGGCGCAGTTTCCGCAGCCGCCTGATGACGGGCACCGGTAAATATCCGAGCCTGGCGGCCATGCAGGCCAGCCTGACGGCCAGCGACTGCGAAATCGTGACCGTGGCCGTGCGCCGGGTCCAGAGCCAGGCTGCCGGCCATGGCGGCCTGATGGAGGCCATCGACTGGCAGCGCATCTGGATGCTGCCCAACACCGCCGGCTGTGCCACCGCGGAAGAGGCGATCCGGGTGGCCCGCCTAGGGCGGGAGCTGGCCAAGCTGGCTGGGCAGGAGGACAACTGCTTCGTGAAGCTGGAGGTAATTCCAGACACCCGTCACCTATTGCCCGATCCATTCGGCACCCTGGCGGCCGCTGAGCAATTGGTGAAGGAGGGCTTCACGGTGCTGCCTTACATAAATGCCGATCCACTGCTGGCCAAGCGCCTCGAGGAGGCCGGCTGCGCCACCGTGATGCCCCTGGGCTCGCCGATCGGCTCGGGCCAAGGCATCCGCAACGCAGCCAACATTGCCCTGATCATCGAAAACGCCAAGGTGCCAGTTGTGGTAGATGCTGGCATCGGCGTACCAAGCGAAGCCGCCCAGGCCATGGAAATGGGCGCCGACGCCCTGCTGATCAACAGCGCCATCGCCCTGGCAGGCGACCCTGCGGCGATGGCACGGGCCATGGCCATGGCCTGCGAAGCCGGCCGCAGCGCCCTCCACGCCGGTCGTCTGCCGATCCGAGCAGACGCCAATGCCAGCTCACCCCAGGTCGGCCGGGTAGGGAGCTGAACGCCTGTAGTAGTTTGCGGTTGGAGCATCCGCTCGTCCTGCAGGGGTCTGGGGTTTTCGGAATGGGTTCGGAATGGGGGTTGCAATGAAGGTCTTCGTTCTCGGTGGCGACGGCTTCTGCGGATGGCCCTGCGCGGTGAATTTGGCCGATGCCGGTCATGAGGTGGTGATCATTGACAACCTCAGCCGGCGCAAGATCGACGTCGACTTGGAGGTGGAGTCGCTGACGCCGATCGCCACCATGGGCGACCGCCTCAAGGCATGGGAGCAAGTGGACGGCAAGCCGATGCGCTTCGTGCACCTCGACCTGGCTCATGAGTACCAGCGGCTGGTGGATCTGCTGGTCGCGGAGCGGCCTGATTCCGTGGTGCACTTCGCCGAGCAGCGCGCAGCGCCCTACTCGATGAAGAGCAGCGCCACCAAGCGCTACACCGTGGACAACAACGTCAACGGCACCCACAACCTGCTGGCCGCCATCGTGGAGAGCGGCCTCGACATCCACATCGTGCACTTGGGCACAATGGGTGTGTATGGCTACGGCTCCCATCGCGGCGCCACCATCCCGGAGGGCTACCTCAAAGTTGAGGTGCCCCAGCCAGACGGCAGTCGCTTCGAGGAGGAGATCCTGCACCCGGCCAGTCCGGGCAGCGTCTATCACATGACCAAGACGCTGGACCAGCTGCTCTTCCTCTACTACAACAAAAACGACCTGATCCGCATCACCGATCTGCATCAGGGGATCGTCTGGGGCACCAACACCGAGGCAACCGAGCGAGACCCACGGCTCACCAATCGCTTCGATTACGACGGCGACTACGGCACCGTGCTCAACCGCTTCTTAATGCAGGCAGCAATTGGCTATCCGCTCACTGTGCACGGCACCGGCGGCCAGACCCGCGCCTTCATCCACATCCGCGATTCGGTTAAGTGCGTTCAGCTGGCCCTGGAAAACCCGCCGGCAAAGGGCGAGCGAGTCAAGATCTTCAATCAGATGACCGAAAGCCACCAGGTGGGCGAACTGGCCCGCAAGGTGGCAGCCCTCACCGATGCCCAGATCAGCCACCTGCCCAATCCCCGCAACGAAGCCGTTGAAAACGACCTGATCGTGGACAACCGCTGCTTCATCGAGCTGGGTCTCAACCCCACCACCCTCGATGACGGCCTGCTGGCTGAAGTTGTGGATGTGGCCCGCCGTTGGGCTGACCGCTGCGACCGCAGCCGCATCCCCTGCCAATCCGCCTGGACCCAAACCCAGGCCCAGGCAATCCAGACGGCCTGAGGCGCAACTCCAGACCCTTGAAGATCGCCTTTTTCACCGAAACCTTCCTGCCCAAGGTGGACGGCATCGTCACCCGGCTCACCAAGACGGTGCAGCACTTGGTGGCTGCTGGCGATGAGGTGCTGATCTTCTGCCCTGAAGGTGCCCCCGAGACCTACATGGGAGCCCAGGTGGTGGGGGTGCCGGCGATGCCCCTACCCCTCTACCCCGAGCTCAAGCTGGCCCTGCCGCGGCCGGCGGTGGCCGAAGCGCTGGATCGCTTCAAGCCCGATCTTGTCCACGTTGTGAACCCGGCCGTACTGGGGCTCGGCGGCATCTGGCTGGCCAAAACCAAGTCCTATCCCTTGGTAGCCAGCTACCACACCCACCTGCCCAAATACCTGGAGCACTACGGCATGGGCATGCTCGAGCCGTTGCTGTGGGAACTGCTCAAAGCTGCCCACAACCAGGCCCGCCTCAACCTCTGCACCTCCACCGCCATGGTGCACGAGCTAAGTGAGAAGGGAATCCAGCACACCGATTTGTGGCAGCGCGGCGTAGACACTGAACTTTTCCAGCCGTCGCTGCGCTCCGATGCCATGCGCCAGCGGCTGCTAAATGGCCGGAGCGACACCGGCAAACTGCTGCTCTACATCGGCCGGCTATCTGCCGAAAAACAGATCGAACGGATCCGGCCCGTGCTTGAAGCAATGCCCGATGCCCGGCTGGCCCTAGTGGGAGATGGTCCTTACCGCCTGCAACTCGAGAAGATTTTTGCCGGCACACCTACCCACTTCGTGGGCTACCTAGCCGGGCAAGAACTGGCGGCGGCCTATGCCAGCGGCGACGCCTTCCTATTCCCCTCCAGCACCGAAACCCTGGGCCTGGTGCTGCTCGAGGCCATGGCGGCCGGCTGCCCGGTGGTGGGCGCCAACCGAGGTGGCATCCCCGACATCGTCAGCGATGGAGTCAATGGCTGCCTTTACGAACCCGACCAGGAGGGCAGCCTGGCTGCAGCGGTGCAGCGCCTGCTTGGCGATGCCAGTCAGCGTGCCGAGCTGCGCACTAACGCCCGCCAGGAAGCCGAGCGCTGGGGTTGGGCTGGAGCTACCGAACAACTGCGCGGCTATTACCAGCGCCTGCTAGCCAAGCCCGACCTGCAACTGGTGGCCTGAATCAGGACTGGGGCGGCTGTCCCGGCAAGCTGCCCCTAAACCAGGTATTCATTAAAGCCTTCACCATCGGAGCTGCCACCGTGCCGCCATAGCCGCCTGAGTTTTCCCCAAAGGCGATGATCACCAAGGTGGGCTTATCAGCTGGGGCATAGCCGCCAAACCAGGCGTGATCCGGCCGGGGTGGATCCTCGCCCGTGCCGGTTTTGCCAGCCACCGGAGGCAGGTTGGGATCATTGAGGAGCTTGGCGGTGCCGAGGGTCACCACCTGGCGCAGCCCATCCCGCAGCACCTGCAGGGTGGCCGGCTTGAGACCAATCCAGGTGCGTTCCGTGGGGCGCTCCACCAGGTGGGGCGTCACCAGCCAGCCACCGTTGGCCACCGCTGCATAAAGCCGCGCCATCTGGATCGGGGTCACCTGCAAGGCCCCCTGGCCAATGGCCGAGGTGATGGTGTCCACGGGTGTCCAGCCCTCACCCAGCACCTCCTGTTTCCAGGCCTGATCGCCCAGCAAGCCCGGGGTCTCCTCCTCCACCAGCTCAATGCCGGTGACCTGGCCGTAGCCCATACGCCGGGCGGCTTTGAACAGCTCATCGGGGCCCACCTTCAGCCCCACCTGATAATAAAAGGTGTTGCTGCTCACGGCCAAGGCGAAGGGGAAACCGATGGCTCCATAGGCGCCATGGTCGCGGTAGCAAAGGCCCGCGTAACAGAACGAATTCATCGTCATCACCTTGGAATCGGCTGAATAGCGGCCCGACTCCAAGCCCGCCACAGAGGTGACGATCTTGAAGGTGCTGGCAGGGGGAAAGCCCTGAAAGGCGCGATTCAGCAGGGGCGCATCGGGGGAATTGAGACTGCTCCACTGGCTGGAGCTTGGCGCCGGCGAAAAGACGTTGGGGTCAAAGGTGGGCCGGCTGGCCAGGGCCCGAATTGCTCCGGTTTCGGGGTCGAGCGCCACGATCGCCCCCTTGCGAACCCCATCGAGGGCTCGCTCAGCCGCCTGCTGCAGGGCCAGATCCAGGGTGAGCCGCAGGTCCTGACCAGCCCTGGCAGATTTCTCGCCAATGATGCGCTGCACCTGGCCGGCGGCGTTTACCTCCACCTGCTGGCCGCCCCACTCGCCGCGCAGGTGCCCTTCAAACTGCTTCTCGACCCCACTGCGGCCTACCCGATCCTGAATCCGGTAACCCTTTTGCTGGAGCTGGGCGTATTCCTCTTCGGTGATCCCGCTGGTGTAGCCAAGCACGTGGGCTGCCAGCCGGCCGTGGGGATAACTGCGCAGGATGTCCACGTCCACCTCGGCTCCCTGAAGCCCGGCGGCCTGCTCGCGGAAGCGCAGTACCTGCTCAGACCTGAGGCCGCTAGCCAGATCTATCCGAAATCCCTCCGCGTTGGCACCGCTGCGGCGGCGCGCTTCCAGTTGGGCCGCGGGCACCCCAACCACCGTCGCCAAGCGATTCCGCAAGGCCGGCCACTGGGCGTCATCGACCTCTCGAGGCTGGATGTAGAGGTTGTAGGTGAGCCGGCTGGTGGCCAGCACCTGGCCGTGACGATCTAGCAGGCGTCCCCGGATCGGGTTGCGGGGCAGCAGCCGGATTCGGTTTTCATCGGCCCTGGCGCGGTTTTCAGCGCCATGAAACAGCTGCAGCCAAGCCAACCGTGCAATCATGGCTCCGCTGAACAGCAACACCAGGGTCATTAGTAGGGCCGACTGGCGGCCCATACCTGTGTGACGCGAAGCTGCTGAACCAAAGGCCATGGTTAGGCGTGGGGCCCGAGCCGTTGGTCCAGCAGCTCAAGCCGAGCGGCGATGCGGGCCAGACCCTGCTGCAGCTCCAGGGCTTCCTGGGGATCGGCATGGGGTGCTGCCTCAGCCCCTACCTCGGTGGCCACGTCATAGACCTCCACCTTCATCACAGGGTTGCCAAGGCCTGGGCTGACCCGATCCAAACCCTGGCGCAGCTGACTGGCGGCAGGCTCGCCCTCCTGCCGCAGGCTGCCGAGGGGATCGGCCTCCTGGCCGTCAAAGGCTGCCATCACCTCGCGAGCCCCGCCCTTACGGGCCCGCTCCACCACCGCCAAACCCACTGGCAGGACGTCCTGCATCAAGGTGAGCCGGAGAGCATCAAAAGGATCGGTGGCCATGGCGGCGTTCCTGGCTCAGGAACCACAGTCTGACCTGCCTGCAGCCCGGTGCTCAGGGAGCCAGCCGCTGGATCCCTGGATCAACGATCACCTGGCGGCAGTTCTGCTGGCTACCCCACCACCAACCCGCCGCCACGGCGATCACCAGCAGCGAGGCCAGCGGCACCAGAGCCTGGCGGGTGACGTCAAGGGCCAGCCATTCGCCCCAGCCCCGCAGGGTGCGCTCCCGATCGAAGCGCCGCCGGGCCTTCTCCCCCTCCTGCTGGCGCCGGCGCAGGGAACGGGTCACCCAGCGCTCAAATGATTTTTTCTTTGTGACCGCCATCTTGCGCTCGACCTCGAGCAAATGGCCGGCCGAGAGATCAGGGTTGAAGGTGCTGATCAGCTCCAAGCTCTTGAGGAACATCTCCACGGCGCCATCTTTGGCGGCTCGCTCGCCCTCATCGAGCAGCTCCCAGTCCACCTCGGGATAAAAGCGCACCCGGTTGCTGGCGATCTGGTCTTCCATCAACTGGCCTGGCTCCCGCAGCCAGCGGTCTGTATTGGCGTCGAAACGGCGCCAATACAGAAAGGGATTGAGATAGATGGTTTTGCCGGCCAGCACAATGCTGTCCTGCTGCAGCCTTCGCTGCATGTCGGGATCGGGAGCTGTCGAGCTGGGGGGCACGGAGGCGGCAGTCACGACGTATGGGCTGGGAGCCGATGCTATCGAAGGTCGGCGGCCCGGGCTACTCCCGCAACACCTACTCCCATTCGATGGTGCCAGGGGGCTTGCTAGTGATGTCGAGTACCACCCGGTTCACGCCCTTGACCTCGTTGACTATGCGATTGGAGATGGTCTCCAACAGGTCGTAGGGAAGGCGAGACCAATCGGCGGTCATGCCGTCTTCTGAGGAGACGCAGCGCAGCACGATCGGAAAGGCATAGGTGCGTTTATCGCCCATCACGCCCACGCTGCGTACCGGCAGCAACACGGCGAAAGCCTGCCAGATCTCGTTGTATAAACCAGCCTGCTTCACCTCCTCGCGCACGATCAGATCAGCGTCACGCAAAATATTGAGCTTCTCGCTGGTGACCTCACCGAGAATGCGAATCGCCAAACCAGGCCCGGGGAAGGGGTGCCGGCCAACGATCTCCTGGGGCAAGCCCAGGCTGCGGCCCACCTTGCGCACCTCATCTTTAAACAAACGGCGCAGGGGTTCCACCAGCTTGAACTGCAGATCCTTGGGCAGGCCGCCGACGTTGTGGTGGCTTTTGATCTTCACAGCTACCCGCTCACCAGTTTTCGGGTCGATGCCCGTGCCGGCGCTCTCGATCACATCGGGATAGAGGGTGCCCTGGGCCAGGTAGTCGAAGGGGCCGAGGCGCCTGCTCTCCTCTTCAAACACCCGGATGAATTCCGTACCAATCAGCTTGCGCTTCTCCTCCGGGTCGGTGACGCCATCGAGCTTGCTGATGAAGCGCTCGCGGGCATTGATGTATTCCACATTGATGTGGAAGCGCTTGTCGAAAAACTCCACCAAAAACTCGGGCTCCCCTTTGCGCATGAAGCCTTGATCGATGAACATGCAGGTGAGCTGATCGCCAATCGCCTTGTGCAGCAGAAAGGCGAGGGTGGAGGAATCAACGCCTCCCGAGAGAGCCAGCAACACCCGCTTATCGCCTACTTGAGCGCGTACATCAGCCAGCGCTTCGTCAATAAAGGCGGCCGTGGTCCAATCGGCCTCGCAACCACAAATGTGGTAAACGAAATTGCGCAGCATGGCCATGCCACCGGAAGAATGCACAACCTCCGGATGAAACTGCACGCCGTATAGACGTCGCTGGTGATCGGCGACGGCGGCTTCAGGAGTGTTGTCGGTGTGGGCAAGCCGCTGGAAGCCCTCGGGTAGTCGTTCCACCGAGTCGCCGTGGCTCATCCACATCGTCGAGCCGTCTTCGACGTTGGTGAGTAGATCGATTGGATCGTCAACGTGCAGCGGAGCCTTGCCGTATTCCGCTCGACCGGCGGCCACCACCGAGCCACCCAGCTGCTGCACCATCAGCTGCATGCCGTAGCAAACGCCCAGCACCGGAATTCCTAGCTCCCAAATAGCCGGGTCGCACACGGGAGCCCCCGGCTCATAGACCGAACTGGGACCGCCGCTGAGAATGATCCCCCGGGGAGCAATCGCCCGCAGCTCCTCCGCCGTGGTGGTGTAGCCCATCACTAGGGAGAACACTTCGGTTTCCCTTACCCGCCTGGCGATCAGCTCCGAATACTGGGAGCCGAAATCAAGAATCACAATCGCCGGATAGCGCGACGACTGGGAGGTGGCGTCGAGCTGGGGCGCTGGGGCGGTAGGGGAAGCGGTGGAAGACATCGACAACGCTGGACCCTGGAGCATTCGAACCAGCCTAGGCGTCGCTACGGGCTGGGCTGCATAAAGCCGTGAGCAACTCCAAGCCAACCGGACCCTGGCCGCAGATCTGGCGGGAGCGATCGAACAGCACGGCCCCCACCGCCATCGCCTCCTGGCCGTAGCGGGCCAGGTAACGCAGGCTGCGCTGCTCTACCGCCGCGGCGATCGCATGGCGCAGCCGCTCGGCCCGCGGAGCGTCCCGCTGGTCCAGCTCTCCCAAGGCCGCCTCCACGGTAGGGGCGTCGTGGAGGGCCTGCAGAGCCTCCCCGCCCAGCCCGGCAAGGGCCGCCAGGGCCGTGAGCACCTCGGCGCGGCCATCGGCCAGGTGGTGGTGGGTGTGAAAGATGCCGCCCGCCAGCTTGATCAACTTGCCCTGATAGCCAAACAGCAGCAGGCGGCGCACACCAGCCTCGGCCGCCGCCACGAGCAGCGGTCCGAGCCAGTTGCCCGCCTTGAGCAGAAGCTCAGGAGGCAAACCCAGCCTGGGCGCCAGATCGAGCCCGTTTTCACCAATTACCAGCACCAGATCACCACAAAAATCAGGCACTGCAGCGCGTTCGCGCAAAACCGCAAGGACCTGCTCCAGCTGTTCGGGGGCGGCACTGCGCTGCACCTCAGCCTGGGTGCCGATCAAGGCCAGACCATCCACCACCCCAAAGGCGGCATTGCTGGTGCGCTCGGCCAGACGCCTGCCCTCTGGAATCACCACCTGCAGCTCCAAACGCCTTCCCGGCGGCAGTAGGGGCCGCAGGTTGCACTCGAGCAGCTGTTCGGCATAGGCCGACACGCACGCCTCACCACTGGCCTGAAGCACCCCCACCCCCTCGCCAGCCCCCAACTCGAGCCACTTGCCTGGCCCCTCCAGCCAGCGCAATTGCACCCATAGCTGCAGGCCACGGGTGAGGTCGAGCACCTCAGGCCCCGGATCGCAGCAGGCCATGGCCAGCACCCAGCCATCGGCCAAGGGCGCAGCCGCTTGCACCGGCACCTGGGCAGGCCTCTCGCCGGCTGCCTCGGCTTCGGGATGGAGCCAAAGGGGCTGGTAACGCTGCCAGGGCTGGCCGAGCAGGGTCATTAGGGCCGCCCGGGCTGCGGCCGTGAGCCACACCGGCACGGTGTATCCGGCAGTGACGTCCGCCGAAGAAGCCTCGATTTGGGTCAGCTCAAGCAACGGGCAAAAGAACACTGGTTTTTTATGGTGGTTGATTGTGCGGTCCGCCGCCGCCCGCAGTACCCCCTAGCCATGCAGGACAAACTCAGCCTGATGATCCCCGGCCCCACCCCGGTGCCAGAGCGCGTCCTGCTTGCCATGGGCCGCCATCCGATTGGCCACCGCAGCGCCGACTTTCAGAAAATCGTTAAGCGCACCACCGAGCAGTTGCAGTGGCTGCATCAGACAACGGGCGACGTGCTGGTGATCACGGGCAGCGGCACCGCTGCCATGGAGGCGGGAATCATCAACGTGCTGAGCAAGGGCGACACGGTGCTCTGCGGCGACAACGGCAAGTTTGGCGAGCGCTGGGTGAAGCTGGCCAAGGCCTATGGCCTGAACGTACAGGTGATCAAGGCCGAATGGGGCCAGCCCCTGGATCCGAAGGCCTTCCGCGCCGCGCTTGAAGCCGACACTGCCAAAGCGATCAAGGCCGTGATCCTCACCCACTCGGAAACCTCCACTGGGGTGATCAACGATCTGCAAACCATCGCCTCGCACGTCAAGGCCCACGGCACCGCCCTCTGCATCGCCGACTGCGTCACCAGCCTGGGCGCCTGCAATGTGCCCATGGAGGACTGGGGCATCGACGTGATCGGCTCCGGCTCCCAGAAGGGGTACATGATGCCGCCGGGGTTGGCTTTCGTGGCCATGAGCGACCGGGCCTGGGAAGCCTGCAAGCACTCAGATCTGCCGAAGTTTTATCTGGATCTGGCCAAATACCGCAAATCGGCCCATGCCGACAGCAACCCCTTCACCCCGGCCATCAACCTCTACTTCGCCCTTGAAGCAGCCCTGGAAATGATGCAGGCAGAGGGTCTTGAAAAGATCTTCGCTCGCCATGCCCGTCACCGGGCCGCCGCCCAGGCAGGCATGCAGGCGATTGGTCTGCCCCTCTATGCCGCGGAGGGCTGGGGCAGCCCGGCCATCACCGCTGTGGCGCCAGAAGGCATCGACGCCGAAGCGATGCGCAAAGCCGTGAAAGAAAAGTTCGACATCCTGCTGGCTGGTGGCCAGGATCACCTCAAGGGCAAGGTGTTCCGCATCGGCCACCTGGGCTTTGTTTGTGATCGCGACGTGCTCACCGCCGTAGCTGCCATCGAAGCAACCCTGCAGGATCTGGGCTTACACAAAGGCAGCGCCGGTGCTGGCGTAGCCGCCTGTGCAGCAGCCCTGGCCCAGGGCTGAGCAAACGTCTGGGGAGAGCAGGCTTTGCGCCGTTCTCCCCAAGACTCTGCTAATTTTATTTATACACCTTGCGGGTGTAATTCAGTGGTAGAATGTCAGCTTCCCAAGCTGAACGTCGCCGGTTCGAGTCCGGTCACCCGCTTTTAGTCCAGGGCTGAAAATTTGTTATTTCTCAAGCGATCATCTCGCTTGGCACTCGCTGGCAACACGACATAGCTTGACTGCGGACGACAGGTGATGCTCGCGATTGGCGAAACGTAACCGTTCACGGGGCGTGCCGGCCTGACCTTGACATGACATAGGCAGTCACCACTTCATGATTGATGCGCAGCTC
>NZ_JBSYHW010000014.1:0-49276 GCF_056108345.1 Cyanobium sp. NIVA-CYA 375
TCCGCGATTACCTGCCAACCCTCCAGATAGCTCACGCGGCTGCGGCCCTGCTCCCGCTGGCGGACTTTGGCCCGATCCAACGGAGCGGCCAGGGCGGCGAGCTGCTCGGGGGAGAAGCCAAGGGATTGAGCCTGGAGGACTTGCGGCGCCGCGGCTGACTCTGGGTTTGCCGAGCTCTCCGCGTCGGCCCGGTCAGCGGAGCGGATCACCTCCAGAGCGGAGGACGGCCGCTGGGTCGGACGAAAAGCGGCGATGGTCATGGCGATGGGAAGCGATGGAGCGAGAAGAAGAGAGGAGCGAAATTGGGTCAGGAAGAAAGGGCCCGCCACTGCAGCGGGCCATATCGAGGGGGGCTCTGCCCCCCTCTCGTCAGTGGATGCGCCAGGAGCGGCGGGGGAGCAGCTGAGCGCCGGTGATCTGGCGACCGGTCTTGAGTGCCTCTTTGATGGCGTTCTTGTCTGGCTTGCTGGTAGTGGAGAAGGTGAGCCACTCGGCATCGAGGGCCTGCTCGTCATCGATCACGACAGCTGAGGACTTGCGGCTTGAGAGCTCGTGATCGGGGAAGGAGAAGCGCGTGGCCGCTGGCTGTAGCTGGGTGAGAACAAAGATCAGCGATTCCTCCAGGGCATCGGCCCGGCCGGCATCAGAGCGGGCCAGATCGGCGAGCCGCTTGGCCTGCTGCTGGCGGTAGGCGGCCTGGCCGCGCAGGTGCTCGATCACCCAGCAGGTGGCATCGGCCTTGGCGGCCAGGGCGGCTTTGTTGCCCTCCTCTGCCAAAAGAGCAGCCTCCAGCTCAGCCAGAGCTGAGGCGTGCTGCTCGAGATCATCGGCTTCCAGCTGCTCGGCCAGCTGGCCGATGGCGGTGGTGAGCTCCTGGGCCTCGATGCCCAGCTGCCATAGAGAACCAGATCGATGAAGGGAACAGGCAGGACCTTTCGCCGAGGGGGCTGCCGCTGGGGCATCGGCTGGAGCTGCGGGAATGGGGGTGAGAACGGCCATGACGGTGTGACGAAAAGAAGAGGAACAGGGAGCGCCAGCAGGCGCTGAAGGCTTCAAGGGACGAGGGAGGCGCATGGCGGCTGGACCTCCGCCACGGAGATCGGCACCGGCGAGCGGGAAGCCATACGCCGCGCCTGCTGCACCAGCGAGGCCGTGCCGGCACCACCGGGGAAGGCCACCACCAGCACCGAGGCGATCGAGCCCGGCGATGTGTGGGCCACGGCCCGGGCAATGGCCTGCTCCAGCAGCTCGCGATTGCGGATCGGCCCGGCGGCGCGGCCATGGCGGCCCCACTCGGCCGGCATCACAAGAGAGCACCAGCCCAGCTGATGGGCGGCACGGGCAATGGCGGCATCGGCGCCCCGAGCACCGCCATGGAGCAGCAGATGGACAAGCCGGCCGCCGCTGCGGGCCAGCAGCTCAGCGGCAACCCGCTGATGGGACCATGCCAGATCGCGGCCGCCACCAGCCGCGATCACCAACGAACGAGCAGGGCCCGAACTTGGCTCAAATGAATAGCAAACAACCCTCCAAATTCAGCACCCAGGCAGCAGCGAACGGCCTCGCAGCCGCGCGCAGGAAGACCTGCAATCAGGGCCCCTTGATTCATCCCTCGCTCGCCGTATCACCACGGGCACCGCAGCCGCGGGCATGCCCTTCCGCCTTGTACCACCACCACGGCCGCAGCGCGGAGGGCGGCGGCGGCTGTCTGACGTCAGCCAGGTGTCAACGGCCTGCCGAGGGTGGCAAGAGCTCTGTGGACAGAGTGTCAGAAACTCACGTAGTCTTCTGACACAACAGAGCACAACAAGGCCCACAGAGCCGCCATGGCAGTACTGAGCGAACAGATCCTGGAAGCCGCGGGCAAGCGCCCGGATGGATCCCTGCTGGCTGCCAAGCAGTTCCTGGCGCTGGCCAACCGCGCTGCGGTGGACCAGGCCCTGAGGCGCCTGGCCGCTCGTGGCAAGCTCGTGAAAATCACCCGCGGCCGCTACGCCCTGCCCATCACCAGTCGCTTTGGCATCAGGCCTCCGGCGCCGGAGGTGGTGATCGCTCAGCTCAACCAGGAGGGTGCCCAGCAGCTGGTGAGTAGCGGTGCCGCCGCGGCCAATGCCCTTGGCCTCACCACCCAGATGCCGGTGCAGCAGACCTTCCTGGCCCGCACCCGCAGCCAGAAGTGCTACGTCTTCGGGAAGCAGCAGGTCACGATCCGTGCGGCAGCCGCCTGTAACTTCCTGCTGCCCGATCGCCCTGCTGGCCAGGCGATCCGAGCACTCATCTGGCTTGGCCCCGATCAGGCTTCAGCAGCCCTGCCGACGCTCCGCCGTGTGCTGCCGCCGGTGGAGTGGGATGCCCTGCTCTCCGTTCGCGCCGAGCTGCCCCTGTGGCTGGCGGAGCTGCTGAGTGAACAGGCTCTAGAGCCGCAGAAGGCTCATGGCTGAGTCCTGGTTCGCGCTTTCCCCAGAGGACCAGAAGGAAGCCCTGGCGGTCGCTGCTGCCGAATCTGGCTGGCCGTCCAACCTGCTGGAAAAGGATATCTGGGTGGTCTGGGCCCTGCAGACCCTGGGGGCAGAGCAACAGTTGCTGGAGACCCTCACCTTCAGAGGGGGCACCTCGCTCTCGAAGGCCTATGGGCTGATCGATCGCTTCTCGGAAGACGTCGATCTCACCCTCAACATCCAGCACCTCTGGCCTGAGGTTGATCTCTCAGCAGCAGTCAATCCCAGCCAGGCGGACAAGCGCCGCAAAGCCGCAGATAGAAAACTCAAACAATGGGTCCGGGAGATCCCCATGCCGCTGCTCCAGGCTGCTGCCGCTGCAGCCGGTGTCACCCTCGAGCTGGTTCTGGAGCAGTCCGAAGCAGGCCGCCGGCAGCCACCAACCATCGTCATCCACTACCAACCGCTGATCCCGACGGCAGACAACAGCTCCGGGTGTGTGCGGCCGACGGTGCGACTGGAGTTCGGCGCCCACTCCACCGGCGAACCGCATGGGCCGATGCCCATCTCATGCGAAGCGGCGACCCATCTGGCCATGCTCGAATTCCCGGCCGCCAGGCCACTGGTGATGGATGCCAGGCGCACCTTTCTGGAGAAGGCCGCGGCCATCCATGTCGCCTGCCGCAAGGGACGTTGGGGCAGCGGCGATGGCGACCGCTATTCACGGCACTGGTATGACCTCGATCGCCTGGCCCGTGCAGGGATCGCTGAGGCGGCGATCCGTGACCGGCCCCTCGCCGTTGAGGTGGCGCAGCACAAGGAGGACTTCTGGCGTGCCACCGACGCCGATGAGCAGCCCATCAACTACCTCCACGCCCTCAGTGGCAACCTGCAGCTGGTGCCGATCGACGCCGCTCGGCAGGCCCTGGAGGCTGACTACAAAGCCATGACCGACTCGGGCATGCTGCGCGGCGAGATCCCGAGCTTCGCCGAGCTGCTGGAGCGGATCAGCCAGCTGGAGAGGCAGTGCAATGCCATCGCTCGATCCTTCCTCTGAAAAGGAGACCCAACACAGCAGAGGGACTACTGCAGCTACAGCAACTGCTCCCTCCCGCAGCGATTGGGATCCAGCAACTTGGTGGCCTGCAACCATCGCTCGAAGGGGAAGGCCTCCAGTCCCCGGCGGTGCAGCGCGAGGTCACGCCCAAGCTCCTTAGCCAATTGACGTGCCTGATCCACTCCGGACGGGTAGGGGAAGGCCGTACTGATCCGCCGCTGCTTCCAACTGCCATCGGGCAAGGGCAGGCTGGCCCGCAACCGCATCCTTCCCCCGGATGGGGAAACTTCGAGGCTGACACTGGAACCCAGGTCCCGCATGGCCCTGTTGATCCGCGTGAGGTAGGGATCCCGGCCGGCCATGGGACGTGTCTAAACGGTGCCTAAATGCGCTTCCTACCCTTGACCTGTTTTTTACCGAAAACCCTTTCTCTGACTGGGGTTTTGAGGATGGGGGTCCCGAGGATCGAACTCGGCTAAGGCGAATTATGAGTTCGCTGCATTCACCAGATTGCTAGACCCCCGCCTTACCAGAGCTACCAGAGCCCCCGTACCGGAGAGCTATAGCTGCCCTGGGTGACTGCGCCACTAGAGCCCAGGCTCCCGGAAAAACCATTGGACACATCGCCCGTACGCCAGGGCATGGGATCGCTTTGCTGCTGAAGCAACGCCTGATAAGTGTTCTGCACCGCCGTGCCGTCCCAGATGATCGTTTGATCAGGAAAGCCAAAGCCCATCACCCTGGTGCCATCCCCTCCGCCCATGGCGATACCAAACAAATCGGTGATTTGGTTTGTGAGGCTGACGCCACGGGCAAAGGGAGCGGAATAGCTGTAAAAACGTCGCTCCATCAGCTGCGGCGTGGTCTGCACAACGCCGCAATGTGTGACTTCAACCGGTCCGGCAGCACCAGCTCCCATCTGGCCGCGAACAGTGGGAGCCTCCAGGGTGGTGCTGCACACAACCGGGCCCGCCAAGACCGGGGCCGCCATCAAAAATCCGGCCAACGAACCGGCAACAACCCAACCATGGGTGACGTTATTGAACATGGATCCCATCAGTCCAGCAGCTGCTCCTGTCATGTTGGTCGCAAACTAGTCAACCAATCACGATTGCACCAGATCTTGTCGACCGTTTCCCTGGCTGCCACGTCATTGGCTGCAAGCCCCGCAGAGATGCGCCTGACCCTGCTGCCCCTGCTCGCCACCCAGGCCTACCGCCACGGCAGCTTCACCCTGGCCTCCGGGCGCACCAGCCACCACTATGTCAACTGCAAACCAGTCAGCCTCAGCGGCACCGGCTTAGCCCTGCTCGGCGCCCTGCTGCTGGAGCAGGTGGAAGCGGAAGCCCGGGCGGTGGCCGGCCTCACCCTGGGAGCCGATCCCCTGGTGAGCGCAGTAGCAATGCGAGCTGCCTGGGAGGGTCGCGAGCTCAATGCACTGATTGTGCGCAAGGAAGCCAAGGGTCACGGCACCGGTGCCTGGCTGGAGGGGCCGCTGCCAGAGCCGGGAAGCGCCATCACCGTGCTTGAAGACGTAGTCACCACTGGCGGCTCTTCCCTTAAGGCAGTGCAGCAGCTGCGGGAGGCCGGCTACAGGGTGAATCGAGTAGTGACGATCGTTGATCGCCAGGAGGGGGGCCTAGCGGCGATGACGACAGCCGGGCTCGAGCTGCGCAGCCTATTTCTGCTGGAGGAGGTGGCTGCCACCGCCGCGGCCCTGGTTAGTTCATGAGCACCGATCCCTGGGGATGGCTGCCCAACGGCCTGTGCCGGAGCGAGCAAGCGGGCTGCTTGATCCGCCTGGATGGCCCCGATACAGCCAGATTTCTGCACGGCCAAACCAGCGCCGCAATCGAAGGCCAGCCGGCCGGCAGCTGGATACCCACCTGTTGCACCACCGCCACCGGTCGCCTGCGGGCCCTCGCCGAGGTGCTGGTAGATGGGGATGGGGCCTGGCTGCTGCTGAGCGGCGCTGATGGCACGGCCATTTGGCAGGCCCTAGACCGGGTGCTGTTCCCCGCCGATCGGGTGCAACTGGGCCCAGTGACACCGGTGCGTTGGATTACCCCACTGGGGGATGAATGCGACTCCCTGCCCCAAGGCCCCGAGGGGAGTTGGATTTCGCTGGAGGACGGCAGCGGCTGGTTACTGGGCCGCCAGTTGGTCCTGCTGGCCAGCCAAGAGCTACCCACCTGGCTAGCCGATCGAGCCCCCCTGCCGGTCCAGGAACAGCAGCGATGGCGCATCCAGCGGGGGATACCGGCGGCCCCAGGTGAAATCAACGACGACACCAACCCCTTCGAAATAGGGCTAGCCGATCGGGTGAGCCTCAGCAAGGGCTGCTATGTGGGACAGGAAACCCTGGCCAAACTCGCCACCTACGACGGCGTTAAACAACAGCTGCGGCGCTGGTTCTGGCGCGGGAGCGAGGGCCCTGGGACGCCAGGCACGGTCTTGTTTGGCGCCAAGGATGGCGAGGGCGAGAAAAGCAGCAGCAACCGGGCGGGCCTGATCACCTCCAGCCTGTCCCTGGAACATGACCTCTGGGTTGGCCTGGCCCTAGTGCGCCGCCAATCCCTTCAACAAACCTCGCTGCGCGCCGGCCCCGATCCCCAAGATCCGCTGCTGGAGCTATCTCGCCCCCCGGGCTATGTGGATCCACCGGTCGGAGCCGGCCGTCAGTTTTGAAAAGTCAGTCCTGAGCCAGCAGCCAACGCACCACGGCCCAGGTGGCCAGGCTGTCATCGTGGTTGTAGAGAAATATCCGCTGCAACTGATTGCGACTGGCCTGGCCCCGGCTGCCGTCTTGGCGGTGCCACTGACGCCACTGGCGCCACCAAAGCAGGCAGCGGGCCCCATCCACCCCCTTCTGGCTCCAGGCAAAGCCAAGCCAGCCGGCCACTGCCTTGAGCCCGTAGCTGCTCACCGGCAGACGCCAGTGGCGCCGCAGCCGGGCGTGCACATCCAGCATCCGGCCCCGCAACCGGGCCACCTCAGCCTCACTGGCCCCCTGGCGCTGGGCCAGGCGCACCAGGCCAATCACCTCGGTTTCGCCGTAATGCAGCACCGGCCAATCGGGATAGCGGGCGAGCAAACGCTGCAGTCGCCTCCATAGGCGCTGCTCGCCGTGCTCCTGCAAGGCCAACAGGGGCTGGTAGCGGGCGGACTGCTCTAGCCAGCCCCCCGCCCCGTCGCTCTCCAGCACCACAAAGCCGTGCAGGAAATCATCGCGGGCATCGGGATCGGATTCGATGTCGTAGAGCAGCACACCAGGTGCTGCTGCCAGCTCAGGCAAAACCGGCCCACGGCCAAGGCGCTGCGGCAGGCCAGAGGCCTGCACTCGGGCCTGGGCCACCAACTCAGCGGCAATCTCACGATGCTGCTCTCCATAGGAGGCAAGGGCCTCGGCCAACAGCTCCGGATCGCGGGCCGCTAGGTCCGGCAGGCTGGTGACCCCCTGCTCCAGCAACATCTCGCGGCGCTTGCCGCCGATGCCACTCACCTCGCTGAGGTGCCCGATCGCGGCGGCCTCCTTATCGCAGACGCCTCGCCAGCTGCACAGGGTGCACTTTTTGCGATCGCTCACCAAGGGCGGTGGCGTGGACTGGGCAAGATCAGCCGCCAGGCGCTGCAGGCTCTCATCGAGCTGGTGCTGCAGGCCGCTAGCCAATGCCAGGCGCTCCCGCTGCAGGAACCTGCCTTCACCGGCCACCACCAGACCATGGGGCACTGCTGCCTGCTGGTGCTCCGCCAACAGGCGCCCCCAAAGCGCCAGCACCACCCTGGCTTCTCGGGTTAGCCGCCGCCCCTGGCGAGCCAGTACCGGCCGGTAGGCAAAGGCTCCCCAACGGCTTTGGCCAGCGATGCGCTCCAGCAGGGAGGGGTGGGATTCCAAACTCAGTCCCTGGGGACCAGCCCCCCTCAGCCGCAAGCCCACCACCCCAGCCGCCCCTGCGGCGCAGGCCGCTTCGCCGTGGCCGGGCCGCTGGGGCAGCAGGGTCTGAAAGCTGCGCAGCTGGTCGCTCAAGGCCAGGGCCCGGTGGGCATTCCACTGCCGCTCACTGGCAAGCCCAAAGCGATCCAGCCAGGCGCGGCGCCTGCAACGCAGCCAACTGCGCAGCAGGCGATCCGTGAGGGCCGCCTCTGTCCCTGAAGGTTCAATTTGAGGCCGGGAAGTCAATGCTGGCGTCCACAGATCCCGACGCTAGGGCTGGAGCGCCGCCGGCACAGCAGAATTGGAGCAGCTCGGCATGCCAACCCCCCATGGCCTCAGCCCCCCTGCCCCTGGAGGCCAGCCCGATCGCCTTCGGCACCGATGGCTGGCGAGGCATCCTCGGCGTGGACATCACCCTGGATCGGCTGCTGCCAGTGGCTGCCGCCGCAGCCCGGGAGCTGGCCCACTCAGCTCCAGAAGGCCTGAATAGCCGCGAGGTGGTGATCGGCTACGACCGCCGATTCCTGGCGCCCGAATTGGCTGAGGCGATCTGCAGCGCCGTCAGAGGTTGCGGCCTAGAGCCCCTGCTTTCGGCCACAGCCACCCCCACCCCCGCCAGCAGCTGGGCCGTGGTGCAGCGCCAGGCCCTGGGGGCCCTGGTTATCACCGCCAGCCATAACCCGCCGGAATGGCTCGGCTTGAAGATCAAGGGACCGTTCGGCGGCTCAGTGGAGGGCGACTTCACCCGCCGGGTTGAAACCCGCCTGGAAGCCGGTGGCATCACCGTGCCGATTCCGGGCCACCCCCAACGATTTGATGCTCTTGGCACCTACTTGGCTGGCCTGCAGGCCAAGGTCAATACTGCGGCATTAGCGGCAGGCCTCGAGCGCCTGGGGCTCACGGTGATCGTTGATCCAATGCACGGCTCTGCCGCCGGAGTGCTGCCTGCCCTGCTGGGCGAGCAGGCCAGCGCCAGTGGCGCCATCCGCGAAATTCGAGCAAGCAGGGACCCCCTGTTCGGCGGCAACCCACCCGAACCGCTGGCCCCCTACCTGCAGGAATTGATCACCGCCGTAACCGCCAGCACAGCAGCTGGCCGGCCCGCCATGGGCATCGTGTTTGACGGCGATGGCGACCGCATCGCCGCCATAGATGAGCGAGGCCGCTTCTGCAGCACCCAACTGCTGATGCCCCTATTCATCGACCACCTAGCCCGGGCCCGCCAGCTGCCCGGCTGCGTGATCAAAACCGTAAGCGGCTCTGACCTGATGCAGCTTGTGGCCGAAGGTCTAGACCGCCAAGTGTTGGAAAAACCCGTGGGATTTAAGTACATCGCCGCCGAAATGCTGAGCGGCGAGGTGCTGGTGGGCGGCGAGGAATCGGGAGGCGTGGGCTTCGGCATGCATCTGCCGGAGCGGGATGCCCCCTTTGCGGCCCTGCTGCTGATCGAAGCGCTGGTGGAGGGCGGCGTGCCCCTGGGTGAGCGAATCGACGCCCTGCAGCAGCGCTGCGGCGGTGCCGCCGCCTACGACCGACTCGACCTGCGCCTACCCGACATGGCAGCCCGCGGGCGCCTTGAGGCAAAGCTGGCCGCAGCCCCGCCCAGCGAGGTGGCTGGCAGCCCCGTGCTGGAGGTGATCACCACCGATGGGGTGAAGCTGCGCCTCGGCCCCAGCCACTGGCTGATGTTGCGCTTCTCAGGCACCGAGCCGCTGCTGCGGCTCTACTGCGAAGCCCCCAGCCAAGCCCGGGTGGCTGAGGTGCTGGGCTGGGCCCGCGAGCTGGCGGAGTCGGTCTGACGCCATGCCTTCAGAAGCAATACTCATCTACCCCGTCATCAAACTGGTGATCGCCAGCGGCAATGCCGGCAAGGTGCGCGAATTCCAGCACCTACTCGCCGGACTCAACCTGGCAATCGAGCCCCAGCCCGATGGCTTGGAGGTGGAGGAAACAGGCAGCACCTTTGCCGAGAACGCTCGACTCAAGGCGGTGGCCGTGGCCAGCGCCACCGGCTGCTGGGCCCTGGCCGACGACTCAGGCCTGAGTGTGCATGCCTTAGGTGGTGCGCCAGGGGTGCACTCAGCCCGCTACGCAAGCAGCGACACAGCCCGTATCGCCAGGCTGCTGCAAGAACTGGAGGGCTATAGCGACCGCAGCGCCGAGTTCAGCGCCGCCCTGGCGGTGGCCGATCCCAGCGGCAGGGTGCGGCTGGAGGTGGAGGGTCGCTGCGCTGGGCTGATCCTGCCAACGCCGCAGGGTAGTGGGGGCTTCGGCTATGACCCCGTGTTCTTTGTGCCGCATACGGGGCTCACCTACGCCGAGATGGACAAAGGTCTCAAAAGCGAGATCGGCCACAGGGGCCGGGCTTTTGCGCAGCTGGAGCCCCAGCTGCGCTCCCTGCTCGGCAGCTGATCAGGCAGTCCCAGACCAACTGCCGTGCAGCCCATAGGGAATGGCCAGGGGAAGCTCGAGCACGGCTTGCTCTGTCATATCGGCAGCGTTGAGGATCACCAGATCCGTGGCGCAGCGTGCCCCATTCCAAACCGGCACCAAGACCCAGCCCCTATCTTCTGCGGCCCCTTCTTCGGGTGAGCCATCAGTTAGGCGGGGCACCATCACCGGTTCGGTGACAAAACCGCGGGGGGCCGCGCTCCAGACCAGGCGTTCGCCGGTCTGCAAGTCGAGCTTCTCAATCGCCTGGAGCGGATCATTACCTCGCTCGCGCTGCGCTACCGCCATCCAGGCGAAGCGGGCGTTTAGGCCCTGCTTTGCCGGATTAACCATGGCGAACTCACAGCAGCGCTGCTCAAGCCACTCGCTCTTAACCGTGCCGCTGCGGGGATCTATCCGGCAACGGCGCAACTGCCCCTCAGGTATGGAGTCGAAATCAATTTCGCGGTAGTCAACCTCTGGGCCTATGGAAGGGAAGTCGTCGTAGTAGATCGAATCCACCACCACCTCGCCGGTGGCCGGATCCTCAAAGGCATTGAGGTGATGGAACACAAAGCCTTCAGGAGCAGGTAGCAGCAGCGGCCGGGCGCCAGCGTGGTGACCCGGCTGGCGGGGCACCAACCAAAACTGGCCGGCTTCGCCGGGCTTGGAGGCCAGGCATTGGGCCGCCCCCTTCTGGCCAAGCACAAACGGCAGCGGATTGAACGCGACAGCGTTCTGCAGAAACACAGCCCAACTGGGTGTGATCGCAAAATCATGCAGGAAGGCAAAACCCTTGAAGCTGTGGCGGCTGTCAGCCACCAGATCACCGGCGCGCACACCATCTGGCTGGTCTGCGCTGGCAAATTCCATCAAGCGAATGGTGCTGGTGGGGCCCGCCTTGACGCCGAAGGTGACCATGCGGGGCTCGCCGTGGTGACCAGGATCGAAGCGGGGGTGGGCGCTGAAAGCTTCGCCTGGCTTGAGCAGACCCTCCAGCCGCGAGAGCCCCCTGGTCTCGAGGGTGCAGGGATCAAGGGCGTGGGGCTCGGCCGCTTCCCAGAGCGCCAGCAGCTGGTCACCCAGCTGCACCACATGGGTATTGGCAATATTTTTGAGCCTCAGATCGAAGGCATTGGCGAGTGGCCCTCCAGGCTTCTGGGTGCCGAAGACCCCCCGGTAAACGAAGCGACCGGCCTGCTCCTCTGCCAGCCAGCCCTCGGTGCGCACAAAGCGGTTGGTGAGTCGGACTTGCCCCCCTTCAAACCGGAAGGCGCTGATCATGCCGTCACCATCAAATGGGTGATGAACCCACTGGCCACCCCGCTCAAGCCGGCCTGGCCCATTGCGGAACAAAGTGCCCTTGAGCTCAGCCGGGATCGTGCCGCGCACGGGCTCTAAAGGAACGTCGCTTAGTTCAACACCGACGTTGCGAAAGGCGCTGGACCAATCGTGGCGCTCATAGGCAGGCTGAAAACCGGTGGGCTGAGAGGCCGTAACTGTCATCCTGGCGATCCCGCGTCAGCGTTTGCGAATTGTTTCGAAAATAGGTCGGCGTAATGGCCGCCGCGAGCCAGCAAGGTGGCGTGGTTCCCCGACTCAACTACTCGGCCGCCGGCAATCACACAAATGCAGTCGGCATTCACCACAGTGGAAAGACGGTGGGCGACCACCAAAGTGGTGCGATCGGCCATTAGACGATCCAGCGCTTCTTGCACCACCTGCTCGGAAGCTGAATCGAGGGCAGAGGTGGCCTCATCCAAAAACAGCAGAGGAGCGTCCTTGATCAGCGCGCGAGCAATAGCAATGCGCTGACGCTGGCCTCCGGAGAGCAGCGTGCCATTTTCTCCAATAAGGGTGGCGTACCCCTCAGGCAGCTGGCTGATGAAATCGTGGGCGTTAGCAGCCCGCGCAGCAGCCTCAATTTCACGCGACGAAGCAGACATCAACCCATAGGCGATATTGCTAGCGACGGTGTCATTAAACAAAAATGTATTTTGGTCTACAACTGAAATCAGGGACCTTAACGAGGCGTGGGATAGCTCGCGGATATCAATAGCGTCAATCGCGATCACTCCAGAACATGGATCATAAAAGCGGCAAAATAAATCGATTATGGTGCTTTTACCACCGCCACTGGACCCCACTAGGGCAACAGTGCTCCCGCGGGGGATCTCAAGACTTAAATCCTCAATTACGGGTTCGTCATCATATGAAAAACAAACATGGCTGGCGCTTAGGCCAGCGGATACGCTATTTAAAGATTTGGGACTAGAAGCTTCAGGCGGATCAGGCCGGGTATCAAGAATATCAAACAAATCGCTGGCAGCAGAAGCACCTTGCTGCAAGATGGAATTAGATCTGGCAATTCCCTTAAAGGGTGCATAGCACAGGTATAAAGAGGTTAGGAAGGCAAAGAAATTACCCGTAGTCCGGGTACCTGCAATTACATTTTCACCGCCATATACCAAAACCGCGCTGAAGCCAATCGCACCTATGACCTCCATCAATGGCTGATTGGCCAGTTTGGCGCGAGTTGTCTTCAGGGCAGCCCTTAAAACTGATTGATTCTCTTGATCAAACCTCGACAACTCATAGGCCTGCATTCCGAAAATCTTGACCACCCGCAAGCCGATTACCGACTCCTGAAGAAATGAAGCCAGCTTGGCCAAGCTGAGCTGCCCTTGACTGGAATGGCGCCGAACTTTTTTAGAAGAATTAAGAATCGGTAGAATCGCTAGCGGGAAAAGAATGAAGGCGATCAACGACAGCAGCCAATCTTGGTAAAAAGCGACGCAGACCAGCACCAATAAAGTCAGAGAGTCTTTAAATATAGATGAAAAGCCATCAACAATTCCAGTCTTGACCAGCGACACATCAGTGAGCACTCGAGACACCAGTACAGCGGAAGAATTGCGATCCACATAGGACTGGGGCAAATCCAAGATTTGCTCAGCAAGCTCATGGCGCAGGTCTGCCGTGATCGACTGACCAACGGTTTCGGTTAGATAGGATCCCAAATATTGAGATACTGCCCTAAGCACTATCACCGCAAGTATGACTGCAGGCGCTAAATACAAGCGACTTCGATCACTCGAAGGCAAAATATCATCAAAAAGGTAGCGAATTACTAATGGGACGAAGCCAGTAGAGGCACCATACAAGAAATTGAAGAAGAGGGCCAGGGAAAATCCCGGCCACAAATGGCGGCGACCATAAAGAGCCAGTCGTCGATAAATCCGAGTACTCATTTAAGCAAACTTACTAATTCATCGGCCGCTCGCCTGGATGCACCAGGGGGGCCCATCGTTGCCTGCAACTCCTGCACAGCTTGATTAAACAAGTCCCGATTAGCGTCGAGGCGCCGCAGGGATCTCACAATTTTGTCAGCCGTCACATCCTTCTGTACCAACTCGGGAAACAACTGACGTCCTAGAATAACATTGGGAAGGCCCATAGAGCGCCGGCCAATTACCAGCCTTGCAATCAAGTAAGTAAGCCAGGAGAAACGATAAAGAATCACATGGGGACAGCCCAGTAAGGCCGCCTCGAGCGTGGCTGTGCCAGAGGCGATCACACCAGCATCGGCAGCATGCAGCAGGTTATGGGCGTCGCCATCAACTAGGGGAACCGGCAGGGCCTCTCCACCATTCGCCTGCTCCAAATAGGAGCGATCGATTGTGGGCGCCTTAAGTAAGACAACCTGCCAGCCATCGAGTTTGAGCTGGTTGGCAGCTTTCAGCATGGCGGGCAACAGCATGCGCACCTCTGCCCGGCGACTACCAGGCATCAACACAAGCAAGGGCTGCTCTAGGGATAAGCCATGGCGGTGCCGCGTCTGCTCACGAGAGCAACTGACTTGGAGCTCATCCACCAGTGGGTGGCCCACATAGCGGGCAAAATCGCGGCCATGGGAATTAAAGATGGGCTCCTCAAACGGGAAAATTACTGCTAGGCGCTCAATTAGTCGCTCCATCTTTTTGGCCCTTCCCTGGCCCCAGGCCCAAACCTGTGGCGCAATGTAGAAAAACACAGGGATGCCGCGCTTCTTAGCCTCCTTAGCCACAAACATGTTGAAGCCGGGATAGTCAACTAGTACCACCACATCCGGGCGACAATTATCCATCTGATGCTTCAACAACTCCATCACGCGGTGGTGACGGCGAAGACTGCTGATGATCTCCACCAAGCCGACCGCAGAAAGCACTCGCACGTCGGCCAGGATGTCAATGCCGCAGGCGCGCAGTTGGTCACCGCCCACCCCTGCTATCTCTACCCCCGGCACTTGGCGCTGCAGCTCTCGCACCAAGAAGCCGCCATGGAGATCTCCAGACGCCTCACCTGCCACAAACAAAATCCGCCGCGGCCCCTGCTCAGCCATGGAACTGGGCACCAGCTAGAGCACCAAGACGCTGATCGAGCCAATTCAGCAAGGGTGCCAAAGTAGCGGGCTCAACCCTTATCGGCACCAAGCTCACCGCTTCGCGAAACCGGTGGGGCAGGCGTTGGCCGTCCTTCACGGTGGTGACCAGACGTGCACCATTGGAATGGGCCAAATCCAATAAGCGCTGCAAGTCTGATTCAGCATAAACGTGATGATCCGGGAAGGATTCCGTCGCCACCAGCTGGAGCCCGCAAGCCTGCAGAGCTGAAAAGAATTTCTCTGGCAGGCCGATGCCGCAGAAGGCCACCAGTCGCTGCTGCTGGAGCTGGGGCGGCGGCTCCAAACAAAAACGCACGGCAAATCGGGGCTTCTGACTCGGCCAACCCGCAGACATAGGGGGCATCTGGTCAACAGGCTCCACTCCGGTGAACACCAGCCCATCTGCCCGGGCCAATTGGTCTAGAGGCTCGCGCAGCGGTCCCGCCGGAAACACCAGACGGTTGCCCAGTCCGTGCTGTCGATCCAGCAGGGAAAGGTCCAAATCCCGGGCTAAACGCCAGTGCTGCAGCCCATCGTCCAGCAAGATCAAAGTGGCCCCGGCTGCCAGCGCCAACGCCGCGCTCTGGCAGCGGTTGGAGCCCACCCACGCCACACCCTCTCCAAGGCTTTTGGCGTACTCCAGGGCCTCATCCCCAACCTCTGAGCAGGAGCTAGTCGCAGAAACCGGGCACGATTGGCGGCGGCGGGTGCCGTAACCCCGCAGCAGCACCGCCACCCGCCAGCCGCGCTCCTCAAGGCCCTTGGCCAAGGCAATCCCCAGGGGCGTCTTGCCCGTGCCTCCCAGGGTGAGGTTGCCGATCGAGAGCACTGGCACCGCACAACGCCAGCGGCGGGTACTGCGCCGGTGCAGGGTCACGGCGCAGCCATAAAGCCAGCCCAGTGGCGAGAGCAGCCAGGCCTGCCAGCCACGGCAGCGCTTATACCAAAAACGCGGCGTAGTTAAGGGCATTAGATCATTGGCATCTCATTAATGGCATCAAATCAGCGGCACTGCTTTAGCAGCAGTGAAGCCAGCAGCTGGGAGGGGCCGCGCAAGCGCAGGCTCTGCCCATGCCCCCGTGGCAATGGCTGCACCAGCAGGGACAGGGCAGCAGCCAGAGTCGCTCCCACATCAGTGCACTGTTGCAGGCAGCCAGCCGCCAGCAACGGCTCCAGCAGGTCAGAAAAGTTGGCCATATCGGGGCCGCAGAGCACTGGACGCCCCAGGGCCACGGGCTCAAGGGGGTTCTGACCACCATGAGCCCGACCCTGCGGATAAAAACTGCCCCCCATCACCACTACCGCCGCTGCACTGATCAGGGTGCCCATCTCGCCAATTACATCGGCCACCAACACATCGGGGTGGGGAGCCAATCCCCCGCCAACCAGGTCACTCCAGAGTGCCGCCGACAGGCCACGCTCCCGGGCCAAGGCGAGCACCTCTTGAGCCCGCTGGGGATGGCGCGGTGCCAATAGAAGCGCCAATTGTCGCTGCGCCAGCTTCTTTTCCTCCCAGGCTTCAAGCCATTGCCGCTCCTCACCGGCATGGCTGCTAGCCAGCAGCAGCACCGACCTACCGGCAAACACCTGCTGCAGCAGCTCTAGGTGATCGCTATTGACCGGCGGCGGATCGGCATCGAGCTTGGTGGAGCCCAAGGCGCGCACATCGCGGGCCCCCAGACGCCGAAAGCGCTCAGCGTCGGCCTGGGACTGGGCCAGGCATACCTCCACCCGCGCTAGCAACCAGCCGGCATAGATGGGTAGGCGCCGATGCCGCAGGTAGGAGCGTTGGCTCATGCGGGCATTGATCAAATGGAGATGGGGCATCGCCTGCACCAACTCGGGCCAGAGCTCCGCCTCCGCCAATACCCCCAGGCGAGGCCGCCAATAGCAACGAAAGGGCAATAGGGCCAGCCAATGGTCTATGGGTACGTACTGATGAATCGCTCCCGGCGGCAATACCCGGCCGGCGAGGACGGCGGAGGTGCAGGTCACCGTTGTTACCAGCAACACTGGCGCCCCAGCCCCGTTGCTCAGCGCCCGCAACACAGGCAGCAGACTGTTGAGTTCGCCCACACTGGCAGCGTGAAACCACAGCAGCGGCCCAGCTGGACGGCGGCGGCTGGGCCAGCCGAGGCGCTCCCCCAGCCTGCGGGGATCCTCCTTGGCTTGGGCCAAGCGAACCAGCAACAACACAAGCCAGAGCGGCGTCAAGCAAAGGGAGAGCAGCCGATAGAGCCCCAGCAGCAACCAGACCTGAGCGCGCCTCACGGGCACTCACCAGCCTGGCTAGCCACCTGACGCAATCCCTGCGCCAGCAGCTCCTGGCTTTCGTTAAGGCTGCTGGGCGGCCGCAGCGGCGCGCCCAGCAGCACAACCACCCTGGATAGGGGCAAGGGCAACACCGACCGGTCCCAAGAGCGCAGACGATGGCTGCGGGAGCAGGACACGGACACCGGCACAATCGCACAGCCTGATTGCTGAGCAAGGTGAATAACCCCACTTTTCACCAACTCAGCAGGGCCTTTGGGTCCATCCGGAGTGATGCAGACCGGCTGGCATTGCTGCAGAGCCCGGCGCAGGAAGTGATAGGCCTGCAGGCCACCACGGGTGGAGGAGCCCTGCACCACCTCCAAGCCGCGCAACCGCACTGCCACGGCCACGATCTGGGCATCCCGATGGCTGCTAAGCAGCACCGCCACCCGGCGCCGATCAAAGCGACGCAATAGGGGTACAAAAAAAGCGTGGCGGTGCCAGAGGGCATAAATCACTGCAGCACCCTGTTCCTGAACCAGCCGATAGGTGTCGGGATGGGCCTCAATGCGGATCCGGGAGGTGCGCACAAACAGCTCCCCGTAGGCATTGAGAGCGGCCCCGGCAAGGGTGGCCAGCAGACGGTTATTAAGCAGGGTTCGTTTCTTCACCAACCGATCACCCAGCCCTAGGTAAATGGCGATCTAAAGAAGTTATTCCAGCGGCCGATCCAGCAAAAAACCCTGCAGGTCGTCCAAAGGCGACACCACAGGGGAAAATAATTCGAATTTGAATCAGGATTTAAGCAGATCCAACTCCTACATAGGCGCCGTAAAAGAACAGCCCGACTACGAAAATTACAGCCATGCCTCCAGCTGTTGCAACGAGCCAGAGGGGCAGGATCCCCTCTGTCCAGCGGGAGCGCCAAGCAACTGCAGGACGACCATCCGGCAGACGATCTGGAATCCGGCCATCAGGCAGGTTGGACTTCTTGCCGCTCATCGGGAGCTCTCCGGGTTATGTGAAGAGGGGTCAGTTAAAGAAATAGCTTGAAAAAAGGATGCCGATCGTGAAAACGAACAACAGGCCCAGAAATAAGCTGGTGCGGTTTAGTTCAACCGGCAAATTATTGGGGTTGGGAGAGCGTTGCATGGCTGACGAGCAATTACCGACTCAGCGGCGAACAAATTGCATAGCCGCAAGACATCCCAGGAAAAAGACCGTGGGAACGCCGAGGGCATGCACCGACAGCCACCGAACCGTGAAGATCGGATAGTTGCGGGGAGTGGTGGAAACAGGTGCTTGGGTCATGGCTTATTGCAAGCGCTGGTCAAGTTGACTCTTGCCCTCGTAACGCCGACTCACCACTGGAGCCTTGCTCTCCTGAGCCTGAAAATAGGCGTCAGGGCGAGGGGTTCCAAAGGCGTCATAGGCCAAGCCCGTTGACACGAACATGAAACCAGCCAAAAAGATGGCGGGCAGGGTAACCGCGTGGATTACCCAGTAACGGATGCTCGTAATGATCTCGAAGAACGGGCGTTCTCCAGTTGAGCCGGCAGCCATAGCGACAAGCGTTCAGCTCGTTGATCTTAAGGGTGAGCCGGGGGAGGACGGGGCCGGAATGGCCCCTTGGTTACAGAAGTTGGCGGCCGCAGCAGCCAGACGGGGCGGGATCAGCCCACCCAACGCAGCAGGGATCCCCGTTCACCCAGCACGAAGCCCTTGCCATCTGACTTGAAGCTGATGCGAGTGAAGTTGGAGGGCTGCTGGGCGCCCACCGGATCTTTCTGCCAGCTTTTGCCCCCATCGCTGGAGATCAACAAGGTGCCGCTGCCGCCTCCGGTCCAGATCGAGCCATCAGGAGCCCAGGCCATGTCGAGATAACCGAAGCCATTCGTGATCGGCACCACCGCCTTGCCCCACTCCTCAACGTTGCTGGCATCTGGGTTGAAGCGGATCTGGGCTCCCCGGGCCAACATCCAGAGGGAGCCGTCGGGCTGGAAGCCCATCGACTGGAGCCGCTGGCTGCTCATCCGTTGGTGGGGCTGCCAGGTGCCATCCCCCGGCTTCCAAGTGGAGAAGAAGTTGCCCAGGCCACTAACGCTTACATAACGACCATCGTTAAAGCGGCGCAGCTCCCGCACGGCCCCGGCAGCGTCATCCACATCGGCTTGCCAATTGGTGCCGCCATCGCTTGTTTGATAAATCGCGCCCACGTTGGTGGCCAGCTCGGCCTGATTTGGCCCCAGGGCCGTGATCAGGTACGGCTCGCCTGGCAGCTTGGTATCTAGGAAAAGACGGCTCCAGTTTTGGCCGCCGTCCGTGGTGTGCAGCAACAAACCAGGCTGGCCAGCAATCCAGCCCTCATCGCCGCGGAAATCAAGGCTGATCAAACGGAAATTTTCCTCTTCCGGCAGATCAAGGGCCCGCTCAGCCCAGCTGGCACCGCCATCGTTGGTTTCGAGGATCAGCCTGTTACTACCCACCAGAAAGCCGTGGCGGTCATCGGTGAAGGCCACATCCAGGGGATTGGCCTTGGTGGCCAAGGGCACCGCTTGCCAGGGACTTGCGGCTGCCACAGGCAACCCGGTGGTGACACAACCAGACAGGCCAAAGCCCAGCCCAGCAACGAGCAGCAAGCTCACTAGGGGCCTCAGCAAGGGCCGCATTAGGGCCTGAAGCTGGAGGGACAGGGGAAGACTGGTCATCAGCGCAGGGAGTAGAGGGAGAGGAAGAAGGCAAAAGCCAAAGCGAAGCCCCCGAAGATCAACACATTCTTCTGGCCTGGGGTGAGCCTGTTGACGCCCAACCCGAAGTTGAGGTTTTCTTCGAAGCCACTGGGCTTGTTGCGGGGCCCGATGTCCTTAAAGGCCCCAACCCGACTGCGGCAGACGGGGCAGCGGAAGCCGATCGGATCAAGCTGGGTAAAGGGCGTGCCGGGGGCGATGGCCAGCTTGCGCACCCCCTCAGCCGGGTCGTAGACGAAACCGCAGCTGCGGCATTCAAAGCGGTGTGTATCTGGATCCTCCCCTGGGTCAACTGATGGATCAACTGACACGGCCGCTTCCGCTTGGGGGCCTGGCTCCGCCTCAATGACCTCGCTGGGTTCGCTGGCATCGGGCTGGGGCCCAGGCACTTGATCAGAACTCATCCCTGGGCCTCAGGTGGTGCAGTCACTTTATCGGTGCCACCCCAGGGCCCGGGCACAGATGCCAGACTGCCCGGCAGGTTGGTATGGCTCGGATGTTCGTGCTCTCCGGCTACGACGCTTTTGTTGGCTTCCTGCTGATTTCGGCGGCGGTGCCAGTGCTGGCGTTGCTGGCCAACAAACTGCTGTCACCCCAGAGCCGCAAAGGCGAGCGCGAGCTCACCTACGAATCGGGCATGGAGCCGATTGGCGGCGCCTGGATTCAATTCAATATCCGCTACTACATGTTTGCCCTGGTCTTCGTCATCTTTGACGTGGAGACCGTTTTCCTCTACCCCTGGGCCGTGGCCTTCCACCGCCTTGGCCTGCTTGCCTTTATCGAAGCCCTTATCTTCATCGCCATCCTGGTAGTGGCCCTCGCCTACGCCTGGCGCAAAGGCGCCCTTGAGTGGAGCTGAACCCATGACCAACACACCCTCCATAGAAGCTTTAAAGGATCTGCGGGCGGCTAGCTGCAACCCGGTTGGCACGCCAACCATCACCTCGGATCTCTCCGAAAATGTCATCCTCACCACCCTGGATGACATTCACAACTGGGCGCGCCTCTCGAGTCTCTGGCCCCTGCTTTATGGCACGGCTTGCTGCTTCATCGAATTTGCTGCCCTGATTGGCTCCCGCTTCGATTTCGACCGCTTTGGTCTAGTGCCCCGCTCCAGTCCACGCCAGGCAGACTTGCTGATCGTGGCCGGCACGGTGACCATGAAAATGGCCCCTGCCCTGGTACGTCTCTATGAGCAGATGCCGGAGCCGAAATATGTGATCGCCATGGGCGCTTGCACCATCACCGGCGGCATGTTTTCCGCCGATTCCACCACCGCCGTGCGGGGCGTGGACAAGTTGATTCCCGTTGATCTCTACCTGCCCGGCTGCCCTCCTCGCCCGGAAGCAATCTTTGATGCGGTGATCAAGCTACGTAAAAAGGTAGGCAACGAAGCCTTGGTCGAGCGCGGCAATCTGCAGCAATCTCACCGCTACTGCACTGTCTCCCACCAGATGAAAGCGGTGGCCCCGATCGTGAATGGCCAATACCTAGCCGCCGAAACTCAAAGGCAGGCCCTAGCCGCCGCCAGCTCCCTGCCCATGCCCGCACCAGCTGCGGCCATCCCTGCACCAGCCGAAGCCTGAGCACCACCTCCACCCCCTCTATGCCTGACGCAATCCAAACCAACGCCGGCGACGACGCCAGCAGTTCGGCGCTTGAAACCCCAGCTCCAGGCGCGGTTGGCAGCTGGCTTGGCAGCCAGGGGTTCGATCATGTTGCGCTTGGCCGCGACCATCTCGGCATCGAAATGATCGGCGTGGAAGCGGTGTTTTTGCCCGTAATCGCTACAGCCCTCAAAAGCCAAGGGTTCGATTACTTGCAATGCCAAGGGGGCTACGACGAAGGAGCCGGTGGCCGGCTGGTGAGCTTCTACAACCTGGTCAAGCTGGCAGTCCTGTCAGATCGTTGTACTGCTGGGGTGATGCCCCCTGGCGAAGCTCCTGAAGAAGTGCGGCTCAAAGTGTTTCTGAAGCGCGACGGCGATCTCACCATTCCCACTCTCTATGGCCTATTCCGCGGCGCCGACTGGCAGGAGCGGGAAACCTTCGACATGTATGGCATTCAGTTTGCTGGCCACCCCCATCCCAAGCGGCTGTTGATGCCGGAAGACTGGAAAGGCTTTCCGATGCGCAAGGACTACGTGCAGCCCGATTTCTACGAAATGCAGGACGCCTACTAAGAAGCGGAACCGCTGCCCCGCTGGTGATTACGGAAAAACCGCATCACCGCTAGAGCGACGCTGCGGGGATCGTGGCGCAACGTGGCCGTAGGCCTTGCCCCTTGGAGCGGTGCCAGCATCACTTCGTAGCCCTGGCGGCGCAGCTGGCGCGTATCACAGGCCACCGGCTCAGCGCCCTGGTGCCGGTAGTGCTCAATTAAGGCGGAATCGCCCAGATCTTCCTGGGCCAGCACAGAGGTAAACAGTCGCTCCTCCACCCCAAGGCTGGCCAACTGGGCCTCAAGGGCCCGCAAATGGCCCTCCACGTCGAGCCCATCGGTTTCGCCCGGCTGGGTCATTAGGTTGCAGATGTAGAGGCGCGGTGCCTTGCTGCGGCGGATGGCCTCCACCAGTTCGGGCACCAGCAGGTTGGGCAGCAGCGAGGTGTAGAGGCTGCCGGGGCCCAGCACAATTAGATCTGCATTGGCGATGGCCTCCAGGGCTCGGGGTAGGGCCGGGGGACGCTCGGGCGTGCAGCCCAGCCGCACGATTGGGCTGGAGGCGTTACCGATCTTCGACTCCCCTTCGATCCGTTCGCCGTTCTCAAGCTCGGCCCACAAACGCACGTCGGCATTGGTGGCGGGCACCACCTGACCCTGCACAGCCAACACCCGGCTGCTGGCTGTGATTGCCGATTCCAAATTGCCAGTGATCGCGGTGAGAGCTGAAAGGAATAAGTTGCCGAAGCTGTGGCCCTCCAGGCCGCTACCAGCTTTGAAGCGGTATTGGAACAACCGAGTGAGCAGGGGCTCCTCCCGAGCGAGCGCCGCCAGGCAGTTGCGGATGTCGCCGGGTGGTTGCACGCCCAGCTCCCGCCGCAGCACCCCGCTGCTACCGCCGTCATCAGCCACCGTGACGATGGCCGTGAGATTGCTGCTGTAGCGCTTTAGTCCACTGAGCAGGGTGGAAAGACCGGTGCCGCCGCCAATGGCAACGATGCTTGGACCGCGGTTGAGGCGCCGCTGAGCCAGCAGGGCATCCACTAACAATGTGTCTTTTTCTGGAGCCAAGGCCTGCTGGATGGAGCCAAAACTACGGCTCTGGCCCAGCCAGATCAGCACAGCCCCAACCAGCAACACCAACGGGCCCGTGAACTTGCGGGGCAACACCCCGGTGACCTGAGCCAGCAGCCACTGAATACTGGAGAGCATCCAATAAATCGGCTGCAGATCCGCCCACACCGCCGCGCCAAGCAGGGCCACCAACAACCCCAGCCCCGAGGTGAGCACCCAGCGCTTCACCACCAAACCGGGCTGCAGCCAGCGGGCCGCCCGCCGGGAGCGACTCATCAGGTCCTTCTGGCGCAGATCGCCGCGGCCCAGCCAACCCGGTTTCGGCAGTGGTCGGCGGGAGCGCCGTAATCGGGAAAGTGGAGCAGAAGAGCGCAAAAGGGGGGTGAGGACGCTGCCGCAACTGGCTGAACTTTACGGAGAGCTATCGGCGCCGCAAAGGGCCAGGATGGAATCCTTCTTCAAAGGCCTTCCCTGGCTTCTTCCGCACCACCGCTAGCTGCAATGGACGACCTCAGCGTGCGCTGGGGCAGCCGCAGAGTTCTGGAGCAGGTGAATCTGCACCTCGCCGCCGGCGAGCGTCTGGTGGTGGTAGGCCCTTCGGGGGCGGGCAAGTCGACCATCCTGCGTCTGCTGGCCGGCCTGCAGCTGCCCAGCAGCGGCAGCTTGAGCCTGCATGGCATCCCACAGACCTACCTACGCTTAGACCAGCGCCAGCCCCCAGACGTGCGGCTGGTGTTTCAGAACCCGGCCCTGCTCGGCTCCCTGACAGTTCGTGAAAACGTCGGCTTCCTGCTTTATCGCCACGGCCAGCTGGCTGAACGGGACATTCGACAGCGAGTGGGAGCAGCACTGCATGCGGTAGGGCTTCAGGGCATAGAGGAGCAGATGCCTGCGGAGCTCAGCGGCGGTATGCAAAAGCGAGTCAGCTTTGCCCGGGCCCTGATCGACGACCCAGCCAAGCCAGATGATCAGATGCCCCTGCTGCTATTCGACGAGCCGACAGCCGGCCTGGATCCAATGGCTTGCACCCGCATTGAAGATTTGATCGTGCGCACCACCGATGTGGCACGCGCCACCTCTGTGGTGGTAAGCCATGTGCACAGCACCATCGAACGCTCAGCGGAACGGGTTGTGCTGCTCTACGACGGCCAGTTCCGCTGGAACGGCACGGTTGAGGAATACCGCAGCTGCAGCGATCCGTACGTGGTGCAGTTCAGGAGCGGTAGCCTGCGCGGACCTATGCAACCTGTAGAGCACTGAATCCATGCGCCGCAGTATCCGAGAAGCAATCGTCGGCTTCTCCCTGTTAGCCGCAATCAGCAGTGCCGTAGGGCTTTCCTTCTGGTTACGCGGCATCTCCCTGAGCCGGCAAAACTGGAGCGTCAAAGCCAGCTTTGCCGAAGCCTCTGGCCTGGCAGAGCGCTCACCTGTGACCTATCGAGGGGTTTTGGTTGGCAGCGTACGGCGCGTAACCGTGACACCCCAGGCGGTGGTTGCCGAGCTGGAAATCAACCATGCCGATCTGAATCTGGCGCAGCCAACCAGGGCGGAAATCGGCGAAGCCTCCTTACTTGGGGGTGAAGCCGAAGTCGCGCTGATCAGCAGCGGTCCGCCCTTGCCGCCAGGCTCTGCCAACCCACGCTCCAAGGCCTGCAACAAGGCCGTAGCCATCTGCAATGGCGCCACCATCGAGGGAATTCAGGGGCCAAGTCTCACCAGCGTGACCACCTTGATGCACAAGATGCTGGTTGAAACAGACCAGATGCAACTGCTCAGCAAGGTCTCAACCGCCGCCAGCAGCTTCGATCGCACCGCCAAGGACACATCCAATTTCATGAAGGACGGCCAAGCACTGGCAAAAGAACTCGAATCAACGGTGAGGGCAGCCCAACCAACGATCACAAATCTCAACAGCAGCAGCGCCCACCTGAACCGGGTGATCGCCGCCCTAGACAATCCAAAAACCCTGCAGGATCTGCAGGCCACCGTCAGCAACGCCGAGCAGCTCACGGCAAAGTGGAATGCGGTCGGCGGTGATGTAACCAAGCTCACGGATGATCCCCTCTTCATGGACGGCATCCGCAGCGTGGCTGTAGGCCTGGGCAAGTTTTTTGACGAGCTTTACCCGACAGCTAAAACCCGTTGATCGCCTCCATTGCGATGGCAGCAATGGCCTGATCGCTGGCCTTAGGCAGCTGCACATACTTGCCACCAGCCGCCTGGGCTAGGTCCTTACCCATGCCGCTGCCAATGAACTTGCGCTCTGTATCTATCACCAGCAACTTGATCCCGAGAGCCCGGTATTTGCTCGCCACCTGCTTCACCTCCTCCTTGAGGTCCACCGGCTCCTCCCCCTCCAGCTGGGGCTGACCCAGGGAGCGGCTGAGGGGCACGTTGCCGCGGCCATCGGTGATCGCCACCACCACCACCTGGCCCAGATCGCCCGTGGCCAGGGCGTTAGCCCCCACGCGGGCGGCCTGGGAGAGCCCGTGGGCCAGGGGTGACCCACCGCCGCAGGGCATGGATTCCAGGCGCCGGCGCGCAGCGGTGATCGAGCGGGTGGGGGGCAGCAGCACCTCGGCCTGCTCGCCGCGGAAAGGAATCAGGGCGACTTCGTCGCGATTTTCGTAGGCCTCGGTGAGCAAGCGGATCACGGCCCCCTTAGCGCTCTGCATGCGGTTGAGAGCCATCGAGCCGCTGGCATCCACCAGGAAGATCACCAGGGCACCGGCCTTGCGCTGCAGCTGCTTAGCGCGCAGGTCACCGTCTTCCACGATCACCTTGCGATGGGGCTCCCGTTCGCGGCGTGATTTCTGGTAAGGCGCTGCGGCCCGAAGGGTCGCATCGACAGCAATGCGCTTCACCGGGCCGCGGGGCAGCATCGGCTTCACGTAACGGCCGCGAGAATCGCTGAGTACCACAGCCCGGCTGCCACTGCCGCCGCTCTTGGCCTTGGCCGAGGCGAACAGCAGCAGGTCAGGGTCGATGGCGACGGCCTCCGGATCCAGCAGAAACTCCTCAGGCACCTGGGGCGGGGCCTGCTCTTCGGGACTGTCGTCCTCCTGGTCGTCTTCGTTGTCGTTGTCGTCCGAGTCCTCCTCCGGCTCCTGCTCGTTCTCGGGCGGCTCGGGCTCCTCCGGCGGCTGCTCCCCCTGCGGCGGCGGTGGTGGCGGCGGCTCCAGAGGCTGGTCGGGATCGGGGGGCGGCATTTGCAGGGCACGAGGTGCAATCACCAGGCGCACTGCCACTTGAAGGTCGTCGGCCTCGACTCGATCGCGGCCGCTAAGGGCTGCATGGGCCCGGGCCACCCGCACGGCATAGAGCTCGCTGCGATGGCCCTCGACCCCACCCCGCAACGCCTCATTCACCAGATAAACGATCTGTTCGCGGGCAATCTGCACATCCGGTAGCCACTGCCGCGCCAGCAGCAGCTGGGTGGCCAGGGCATCGGTTTCCTCCTGCCAACGCGCACCAAAGTCGGTGCTGGATTCGGCCTGATCCATCGCCGAGCGGGTGATTTCAACCCGCTGCTCAAGCTCCAGCACCTGATTGGCACTTAGGCAGATGGCGAAGCGATCGAGCAGGTGATCGCGCACCGGTCCCTCCTCAGGATTGAAGGTGGCGATCAGCAGGCAGCGACAGGGGTGGCTGAGGCTGAGGCCCTCCCGCTCGATCCGGTTTTCGCCACTGCCTACGGCCGCCAACAACAGGTTGGTGACGTTGTCGTCGAGCAGGTTGAACTCATCGATGTAGAGCACACCCCGGTGGGCCTCGGCCAGCAGCCCTGGCTGAAAAACAGCCTGGCCACTGGTGAGCGAAGCCGTCACATCGACCGAGCCCACCAGCCTGTCTTCTGTGATGCCCAACGGCACCTGCACAAAGGGCGCCGGCACCACTGCGGTAGGCAACAGGGCGCTGGGGTCGGCGCCGCTGGGGTCGGCGCCGAGCTCGGTCAGCCGGGCGCAGGTGGCGACATCCCAGTCGTCGGGGCGCTGGGGGTCGATGTTGGGGGTCTGGCCGCCGACATTGAGCACATCGATCGGTGGCAGCAGGGCATGGAGGCCGCGGGCCAGCACGGATTTGCCGGTGCCCCGACCACCGGCGATCACCACCCCGCCCAGGCCCGGATCCACCGCTGCCAGCAGCAGGGCCAGCTTCAAGGTGCCGTGGCCGGTGATGGCGGCGAGGGGAAAGGCCCTGCTGGCAACTCCGCTTGCAACCATGGGAGGGCCAGGACTCGATTCACGTGCCAGCCAGTCTCGCTGATCAGCCCAGAGGCAGTGAAGCGGCAACCCTGGCCATCGCCCTAGGCGCCAACCTGCCCAGCCACTGCGGCAGCCCGATCGCCACCCTGATCGCCGTGCGGCCCCTGCTCGAAGCATGCCTGCGGAAGTGGGGCCAGGGCCTCAGCTCGGAGCCCACCGCCTTGCGCTGGTCTCCACTGTTTGAGACCGAACCGGTGGGCGGCCCCCCAGGCCAGCCGCCCTATATCAATGCGGTCCTAGTGGTGGACGGCCTGGTGGCAGGGCTGGGAGCTGATGGGGCAAGGGCAGCAGCCGGCGAAGCCCTACTGGAGCAATTGCAGGCGCTGGAGCAAGAGTTCGGCCGGGAGCGCCAAGCGCGCTGGACCCCCCGCAGCCTCGACCTCGACCTGCTCTGGTGGGGGGATCTGAACTGTCACACCCCCCGCCTCCAGTTGCCCCACCCGCTCTGGCGGCAGCGAGACTTTGTGCTGGCGCCGCTGGCTGCCCTGGCAGGCCTGGCCCCAGAACCTGGGTGCGCGGTGATAGCGCTGGCTGGCAGACCCGGCTGGCCCGAGCAGCTGGGGTAGCCCTGCGCGATGCTGGCCCCACCGACCCGCGACAAGCCCAGCCATGGCGCCCCTCCCCGCTCCTGAGCCCTCGCGGCACCTGGAAACCACCGCGGTGCTCGATGCCCGCAAGATCCGCTTTGAGGTCAACCGCGTCGAGCTGCCGATGGGCGTGGTGGGCACTTTTGGCTTGATCCGCCACCCCGGCGCCTCCCTGGCCGTGCCGGTGCTCGCGGACGGCCGAATTGTGGTGCTGCGCCAATACCGCTTCGCCGTGGCCACCCGGCTGCTGGAATTTCCGGCCGGCACCCTCGATGAGGGTGAAGATCCCCTCAGCACCATGCAGCGGGAGCTGCAGGAGGAGGCCGGCTACAGCGCCAGCCGCTGGGATCCGCTGGGGGCAATGCTGCCCTGCCCGGGCTACTCCGACGAGGTGATCCACCTGTTTCTGGCCCGCGAGCTGACGCCCCTTGCCCAGCCCCCCGCCGGCGACGACGACGAGGATCTGGAGGTGCTGCTGATGGAGCCCGGCGAACTAGACGCGGCCCTGGCCAGCGGCGACGAGTACCTCGATGGCAAGAGCGTCACTGGCTGGCTGCGGGCCAAGCAACTGCTTGGCCTCTGAGAGGTGTAATCCGTTGGGAGCGATCTGATGACTCCACCCCGCTGGCTTTTCTGGCATCGCCGCGACCTGCGCCTGAGCGACAACCGGGGCCTAGCGGCGGCCGCCGCCGCCACTCCAGCGGTGACGGGGGTGTTCGTGCTGGATCCCGCCATCCTGTCGGAGCCCAGCATGGCCCCGGCGCGGCTGTGGTTTCTGTCTGAGAGCCTGCGGGAGCTGCAGCAGGCCTGGCAGCAGGCCGGCAGCCGGCTGGTGATCCTGAGCGGCGACCCCGCCGAGCTACTGCCCCGCCTGGCTACCGCCCTAGGCGCTGAGGTGGTGGCCTGGAACCGGGACGTGGAACCCTTCGGGCGCGAGCGCGATCGGCGGGTGGCGCGGGCGCTGCAGGCGGAGGGGCGCAAGGTGCTGGCCGATTGGGACCAGCTACTGGTGGCGCCGGAGGCCATCAAAACCGGCGCCGGCGAGCCCTACCGGGTCTACGGGCCCTACTGGCGCAGTTGGCGCCGCTGGGTGGAGGAGGCGAGGGCTGCCGGCACAGCAACCTCGGGTGGCCTGGATCCCCTGCCGGCGCCGAGCGCCCTGATGGATTGCGATTCCGCCCAGCTCAGCGGGCTGCCACTGGTGAGCCCCGAACTGGAGCACGGCTTCTCCGGCGCCGAGCTCTGCCCCTGTCGCCCTGGCGAAAAGGCGGCCCTGCAGCAACTGGCAGCCTTCTGCGACGGCGCTGGCCGCGCCATCCCCCTGCTGGGCTACGAACCAGGGCGCAACCTGCCCGCTGAGGCGGGCACCTCAGGACTCAGCGCCGCCCTCAAGTTCGGCACGCTCAGCCCGCGCCAGGCCTGGGCCGCCGCCCAGCTGGCCCTGCAGCTGGCCCGCAGCGACGAGGAGCGCCACTCCATCCAGGTGTGGGAGCAGGAGCTGGCCTGGCGCGAGTTCTACCAGCAGGCCCTATTCCACTTCCCGGAGCTGGCGGATGGGCCCTACCGGCCCCAGTGGCGCGCCTTCCCCTGGGAAAACGACCAGGGCTGGTTTGAGGCCTGGCGAGACGGTCTCACCGGCATGCCGATCATCGATGCGGCCATGCGCCAGCTCAACACCAGCGGCTGGATGCACAACCGCTGCCGCATGATAGTGGCCTCTTTTTTGGTGAAAGACCTGATCTGCGACTGGCGCTGGGGCGAAGCGGCCTTCATGGCCCGGCTGGTGGATGGCGACCTGGCCGCCAACAACGGCGGCTGGCAGTGGAGCGCCAGCAGCGGCATGGACCCCAAACCGCTGCGCATCTTCAACCCGGCCACCCAGGCCTCCAAATTCGATGCCGATGGCACTTACATCCGCACCTGGCTGCCGGAGCTGCGGCACGTGGCCACCCGCGACCTGATCAGTGGGGAGATAGCCCCGCTGGAGCGCCGAGGCTACCCGGCACCTCTGGTGAACCACAAGATCCAGCAGGCCCGCTTCAAGGCGCTTTACGCCACTATCAAGGGCTGAGCCACTACAGAGCGCAGCACCTCAACCACCCGCTGCTGCTGCTCGCTACTGAGCTCTGGAAAGATCGGCAGGCTTAACACTTCGGTGCAGAGCCGCTCGGTCACCGGCAGCGATCCGGGCCCGTAGCCCAGCTCGTCGTAGGCCGGCTGGCGGTGGATCGGGATTGGGTAGTAGATAATCGTGCTGACACCGGCCTCCTGGAGCTGCTGCTTGAGCCAGTCACGGCAGCAAGCCTCCGGCAAGCCAAAGCTGGCGCTATCGGCAGCCGGCGTACAGGAGACACCGGCAGCAGCGCAGGCTTGGGCAGCAGCGCAGCGGGGCACGCGCAGCACGAACTGATTCCAGCTGTGGCCTTCCGGGCCAGGCTCAGGCAAGGCCACTGAGGGCAACCCGGCCAGATGTTCGCGGTAGTTCTTGGCAATGGCGCTACGGCACTCCAGCCAGCGAGGCAGGTGGGGGAGCTTGACGTTGAGCACCGCCGCCTGCATAGCGTCGAGGCGACTGTTGTATCCAAGAGCTGTGTGGAGATAACGGCGGGGCATGCCGTGGACCGCCAGCTCCCGGATGGTTTGGGCCAGCTCGCCATCCCGGCAGGTGATAGCTCCGCCATCGCCAGCGGCACCAAGATTTTTGGTGGGGAAAAAGCTGAAACAACCCACATCCCCCCAGCTGCCCACAGGCCGGCCGGCCCAGCTGGCGCCGGTGGCCTGAGCGCAGTCTTCAACCACCTTGAGGTCGTGGCGCTCGGCGATGGCGCACAGCCGCGCCATATCTACAGGACGACCGAACAGATGCACAGGCAGCAACGCCCGAGTGGCAGGGGTAATGGCTGCCTCCAGCTGATCCAGGTCGATCAGGTAACTGCTCTCTTCGACATCGACAAACACCGGCTTAGCGCCCACGGCGCTGATCGCTTCAGCGGTGGCAAAGAAACTGAAGGAAGCGGTGATCACCTCATCGCCAGGGCCGACCCCAAGGCCACGCAAAGCCAAAATCAACGCATCTGTGCCGCTGTTGCAGCTGATGGCGTAAGGGACGCGACAGGCCTCAGCAAAATCCTGCTCAAAGCGAGCAATCGTGGCGCCACCGATGTATTGACCGCTACGCAACACCTCAAGAACAGCCTGATCTAGTGCTGTTCCCAGCCCTTGGATCTGCTCGCTGAGGCTGAACGGAGGCACTTGCATGGATAGCAACTTACGTCTCCCAGTCGTACGCCTTGGTGGCCGGATGCCAGTTGATGGTGCAGCCGGGTAATGGCCAAGCCATGATCAGCCCCAACCGCCATGGGAGATCAGTAGTGATCCCAGCACGGAAACAACTTGCCTTGGCCAGCACGCTTGCCAGCCTGATCGGCACCGCCTTACTGGGCGCCTGTGTGCCGGCCCACCGTCACCCCAGCTGGGCGATTTATCCCCTGCAGCGGCGCATGCCCCACGACGGCCTGGCCGTGGTCAGCCAGCCCGACGGCTATGGCCTGCACATCTGGATCGATACCGACACCCGCCAGAGCGGCAGCTGCAAGCCCCGTTGGAATGTTGATGCAGCTCGGCTGTTCAACGGCAACGGCACGGCACCATTTAGTTCGGGGCTAGCGCCGCGGCAGGAGTTTTTCATTGCAGTGGCGCGGGCCGACGTACGCCGAGCCCTGCGCAGCCAGAGCGAAGCCCTCTGCCGAGAGCGGGCGCCCCGCAGCCCCTTCACCTGGCTGGAGCCACCCCGCAACGCCACCGAATTCAAGCCGGAGGCCTATCCGCTGCTGGAGGAAGCCGACCTGCTCAGCGATCCCAACGCCGTGCTGGAGCAGGAGGAGCGCCTGCTCCAGCACGAGCCCACAGCACCGGCTCCGCCTGGCGCCAATAGCGACTGAAGCGACGCAAATCCGCCGATGCGGACAGTGCCACGAAGGCTTCGGGCTGCAGCACTTCCAGCGGCAGCTCAGCCCCAATCTGCTCCCGCAGCGCGCTGAAACGCGGATCAACAGCCTGGCTGGTAGATATGCCATCGGCCCCATAGCGCTGGGCAAAGGCCAGTAGCTCCTCGACCACATCACCGTGGCGCAGGGTCACCGGCAGCTCCAGCAGGCACTCATACAAAAAACCTAGACGCTGCAGGCTGAGCTGCTGACGGGCGATTACTTCGCGGTCGAAAACAAACACCGCTGGCGCCCCCGGATGGGCTAACAGCGCCGGGTTGGTAGGAGCCAGGGCCTCAGCGTGAATCCAAACGATCGGATTAAGCATTAGTGAGGCCCTCGCGGGGAGGGCACAGCCTTAAACAACCGGCTGTGCAGCTCGTCATAGCTGGCATCAAAGGGGCAACCCGCACCAGCCAGGGCGCAGTCGCAGCAAAAGCGACTGCTACTAAAGCGCTCTAGGTTTTCCCGGTTGAACAGGTAGGGCTTGCTGCTGAAGCTGCTGGCCACCCACTGCCAGCTGAGGTTGTTGCTGGCCGGGTCGCCATCAAGCAAATACCGCAAAAACCAGCGGGCACCGGCCTGCCAGCGCACCCGGCGCCAGTGCACCACATAACTGGCCAGCCACATGCGGGCGTGGTTGTGCAGCCAGCCGGTGGCCTCTAGCTCCTGCACGAAACCATCCATGCAGGCCAGTCCAGTGCGGGCCTCCAGCAGGTCGACAGGCAGCGCGGCGGCGTAGCTCTCAGGGGGATGACCGGTCTTGAGCGGCTCGCGGTCGTCCCAGATGCCATCGCCCAGCTGACGCCAGAGCCGTTGCCAATAATCACGCCAACCCAGCTCATTGATTAATTTTTGAGCCGCTGCCGGCGGCTGCTTGCTCCGCTCCAGCCAGGTAAATACAGCCTCACGCACCTCCGCCAGGCTGAGCACGCCGTGGCGGATGTAGGGCGAGAGCAGCGTCACGGCTCCCCCTAGATGGTTGCGGCTGCGGCCATAGGCCAGCGGATCGATGGCGGCCAGCGCCGTTTCAGCGGCCCGGCGCCCACCCTGGATCGGGCTCAACCCACCAGGGGCCTGGGGAAACAGCTGGCGCAGGGTCGCCTCCATCTCATTGCGATTGGCGAACTGCCGTGGCAGATCGTCGGGTGGGAGAGAATCGCCCAATCGCATCATTACGGCTTCTGGCCACTGCATCCATGCTCCTCGATCTGCGCGGCAAAAAAGCCCTGGTCACCGGCATCGCCAACAACAAGTCGATCGCCTGGGGCATAGCCCAGCAGCTGCATGCGGCCGGTGCCGAGCTGGGTGTCACCTATCTACCCGATGAGAAGGGCCGCTTCGAGGGCAAGGTGCGCGAGCTAACCGCACCTCTGGCTCCCAGCCTGTTCGAACCCCTCAACGTGCAGGACCAAGCCCAAATCGAAGCCGTGTTCGAGCGCGTTCAGGAGCAGTGGGGCTCGATCGACGTGCTGGTGCACTGCCTCGCCTTCGCCGGCAAAGAGGAGTTGATCGGCAACTACAGCGCAATCAGCCCCGAGGGCTTTGCTCGGGCTCTGGAGGTGAGCGCTTACTCCCTGGCGCCTCTGTGCCGCTTCGCCAAACCCCTTTTCAACCCAGGCGGCAGTGTGATCACCCTCAGCTACCTGGGCGCCGAGCGGGCCATCCCCAACTACAACGTGATGGGGGTGGCTAAAGCGGCCCTGGAGGCCTCGGTCCGCTACTTAGCAGCCGAGCTAGGCCCAGAAAAACAGGTGCGGGTGAACGCCATCAGCGCCGGCCCGATCCGCACCCTGGCCAGCAGCGCCATCGGCGGCATCCTCGACATGATCCACAACGTGGAAGCCAAAGCCCCCCTGCAGCGCACCGTCACCCAGGAGGAGGTAGGCAGCACCGCGGCCTTCCTGGCCAGTCCACTCAGCTCAGGCATCACCGGCCAGGTGCTCTACGTGGATGCCGGCTACTGCATCACGGGGATGTGAGGGGATGCAGCGTGCGTCGGGTCGCCATGGGGTTTTGCGCCTGCTGGCCCGTGCCGGCAGCGGTGACCTTGTTCAGTCGACGGTGGTGTGGCTGTTTGCCTGGCTGATGTTTCTGCGACTGGGTCTGCCTCAGCATCACATCTGCTCTGCGATCAACCGCGACCTGCTGGGGCCGGCCCCTCCCCTGGCCCAGCTGCCCCAACCCAGCTCTGCCACGGTCTGGACCTGAGCCAAGGGCAACAGGCTTCGGCATGATCAGAGCAGACAGAATCGGCGCCTTGTAGCGCTCTTAGCACCCATGCCTCCAGGCCTTGAGCGAGTTGGCACCATCCATCGCGTCACCGGTGAGACCGACGTACGCGTCACCCTTGGGCTTGATGGCAGCGGCCACTGCCAGGTGAACACCGGCGTTGCCTTCCTAGACCACATGCTCCACCAGATCAGCAGCCACGGCCTGATCGACCTGGAGATCCAGGCCAAGGGCGACATCCACATCGACGACCACCACACCAACGAAGACGTGGGTATTGCCGTGGGCCAGGCCCTAGCCCAGGCCCTAGGCGACAGGCGCGGCATCCAACGCTTCGGCCACTTTGTGGCGCCACTAGATGAAGCCTTAGTGCAGGTGGCGCTCGATTGCAGCGGCCGGCCCCACCTCAGCTACGGGCTGACAATTCCGGCCCAGAAGATCGGCAGCTACGACACCGAACTGGTGAAGGAGTTCTTCGTGGCCGTAGCCAACAACTCCAGCCTCACCCTGCACATCCGCCAGCTGGACGGAGTCAACTCACACCACATCGTCGAGGCCTGCTTCAAGGCCTTTGCCCGCGCCCTGCGCCTAGCGGTGGAAATGGATCCGCGCCGCGCTGGAGCCGTGCCAAGCAGCAAGGGTGTGCTGGCTTAGCCCTGATTAGGCTCCCGCGACCACAAAAACAGCCCCAGCCGCTCCGCATCCGCCATCGTTTGCTCCGCATCAAGGAGCAGGGCACTGCGAGCTTCCCAGGCGATCCCCGCCAGTCCTGCTGCCGCGGCCTTGGCCACGGTGGTGGGACCGATGCCGGGCAGATCCATGCGCCGGTCTTGGTTGAGCTTGGGGGCCTTGTAAAGCACCCCGGAACGACAGGATTCGGGCCGATCCATACGAGTGGCAGCTACCCACTCGAGCATGGCGTCAGTGCCCGGCAAAGCCTCGGTTGCCAGGCATAGCCCCTTGGCCACCACAGCACCTTGACCCACATCTACCTGGGAAATGGCCTCCACGATGTAGGCGGCGCGCTCCACATCGGCCCGATCAAGGTCGCTGGGCACGGTGCTGGCATACAGGCCCGGCTCCGGCAGCAAATTAGGTGCCACATCTTCAATGCCAACCACCCGCAGACCGTGCTCTTCGATGATCTGGGCTAAGGCCCGCAGCGAGGCGTCATCGCCGCTGCGCAGCGAAGCCAGAATGCGTGGCGCCGCCATCAAGGTGGAGCCCTCAAAGCGCAGCAGGTTGAGCGAACGCGGCCGCACAAACTTGCCCACCATCACGATCTGCTGAATGCCGCGCTGCTGCAGCGACTTGATGAAGGCGATCGAGCGCTCAAAAAAGAATTCCTCCGCCCCCACCACCTCAACCTCCAGGCCGTGGGGGTAGCAGGCGATATGGGGCCGCCCCGCACGGGTAAGAGCTTCAGAGAGCATCCGAGGCAACACTCCTTCACCAGCAATGATCGCGACGGTCGGATCACCCATCAGGGCCGAAACTGCTCCGCGGATTGTTATGCAGTCAGTCAAAGGCCCTACACCCTGGCCTGGCCCCCATCGGTGGACAGGTCCTGTGGCGTCATGGCCCCGAAAGGCCCTCACTCAGGGCCTCGAGCAAGGCTTCAGGAGTGAGCCGCTGGTTGGGCTGCTCACCGCTGGCGCGTAGATCCTTGAGGCCCACCACGCCATCGGCCACCTCCTGCTCGCCGATCACCGCCGCATAGCGGGCCCCGGAGCGGTCAGCCCGCTTGAACTGCTTGCCGAAGGCCGACCCACTGGCATCCCGCTCCACCGCCAGACCCACCAGCCTGCATCGCCGAGCCAAAGACAGTCCCATTGCAGCCGCGGCCTCGCCGCGACTCACCACATAAAGATCCAGGCCAGGCTCAGAAGCAACGTCCTCCCCCTGGCTAAGCAGCAACACCAGTCGCTCCATGCCCAAGGCCCAGCCGATCGCCGGCGTGGCCGGCCCGCCCAGCTGCTGCACCAGGCCGTCGTAGCGACCGCCACCGCACACCGTGGCCTGGGCCCCCAGCTGGCTACTGGTGATCTCAAAGGCGGTGTGGCTGTAGTAATCGAGGCCCCGGACCAGCCGAGGGTTCAGAACAAAAGGAATCCCCAGAGCAGTGAGGGCCTGCTGCACCGCGGCGAAGCGGGCCTGGCTGTCGTCGCTGAGGGCTGAGGCCAAGCTGGGAGCATCCGCCAGCAGCTCCTGAGTGCCGGGATGCTTGGAATCGAGCACCCGCAAGGGATTGCTAGCGATGCGGGCCTGGGAATCGGCATCGAGCTGATCGCGCCGCTGCTCCAGCCAGGCCAGCAGCATCTCCCGGTAGCGGGCCCGGTCTTCGCTACTGCCCAAGGAGTTGAGCTCAAGCGCCAACCCCTGCACGCCCAGCGCAGCCAGCAGGTCCCAGGCGATGGCGATCGCTTCGACGTCGCTGTAGGCATCGGCAAAGCCAAGCAGCTCTACACCGATCTGATGAAACTGGCGCTGGCGGCCTGCCTGGGGGCGCTCGTAGCGAAACATCGGACCGCCATACCAAAGCCGCTGGGGCCCCTGGCTCAGCAGGCCCTGCTGTATCGCCGCACGCACCACCGAGGCCGTGCCCTCGGGGCGCAGGGTGCAGCTGCGCTCACCCCTATCCAGGAAGGTGTACATCTCTTTACCCACTACGTCGGTCGCCTCGCCGATACCGCGGGCAAATAGCTCGGTGACCTCCAACAAAGGGGTGCGGATCTCAGCGATGGCGGCACAACGAAAGTGCTCCCGGGCCGTGGCCTCCAAGTGCTGCCACCGGCCGATCTGCTCGGGTAGCAGGTCGACCATGCCACGCAGGCTCTGCAGCGACGCCAAACCAAAAGCAGCAAGTTGGTTGAGTCTGCCTGCCAGAGCTCAGGCGTAACTGGCTTGATACCAACGGGCGAAATGTTCAACCCCCACCTCGATCGGGGTGGAAGGGCTGAAGCCCACCCAGGCCTCGAGCAAGCTCGTGTCGGCGGCGGTCGCCTCTACATCGCCAGGCTGCATGGGCTGCAGATCGCGGATCGCTTCGCGACCTAAAGCCTGCTCAAGCAGGTTGATAAAATACATTAATTCCACCGGCTCGCTGTTGCCGATGTTGAATAGCCGGTGGGGCGCCCAACTGGTGGCGGGGTCAGGGGCCGAGGTGTCAAAACTAGGGTCGGCAGTGGCCGGCTTGTCGGCGCAGGCGATCACCCCAGTCACGATGTCGTCGATATAGGTGAAATCACGTCGCATGTGGCCGTAGTTAAACACCCGAATCGCTTCCCCCGCCAGGATCGCTTTAGCAAACAGCATCGGCGCCATGTCGGGCCGGCCCCAGGGGCCGTAAACGGTAAAAAAGCGGAGACCCGTGGCCGCTAGCCCATAAAGATGGCTGTAGGTGTGGGCCATCAATTCGTTGGCCTTCTTGGTGGCCGCGTACAGGCTCACCGGATGGTTCACCGGCTGATGCTCGGCAAACGGCAAATTCGTGTTGCCGCCATACACCGAGCTGCTGGTGGCGTATACGAGATGTTCAACGCCGTTATGCCGGCAGCCTTCAAGGATTGAGCCAAAACCCGCCAAGTTGCTCTGCAGGTAAGCCCCTGGATTCTCTAGGGAATAACGCACCCCTGCCTGGGCGGCCAGATGGATCACCAGCCGGGGACGCTCGCGAGCGAAGAGCTCCGCCATCGCTGATGCATCTTCTAGGTCTAGGCGCTGGAAGCTCCAAGCAGCAGCTGGCGCAGTGGCCTTGATCCGGGCCAGTCGGGCCTGCTTCAAGGCGGGATCATAATAGGTGTTGAGGTTATCGATCCCCAGCACCCGCTCACCACGGGCCAAAAGCCTCTCACACACAGCCGCACCTATGAAGCCGGCCGCGCCGGTCACCAGTACGGGACGACTCACTGGGCCAAAGGCTCCCGAACGTAGGTGATGGTGGGCTCCAGCCGAATCGGCTCGGTAACGTCGTAGCGGATCAGTTCAAAGCATGGGAATCAGATCCATTGGGCGATGTTGGTTTTGCGTCCAATGAAATAACAGGATCGCTCACCAGCTTCAACGGGTCTCGGCAGATCCGTTTCACCGGTGATTCAGCCTCACAGCCAAGTCCTAGTAAGCCACCACCTCCGCCAAGCCGTAGTGACGCCACAAGTGCACCAAGTTCAAGATGTCCTGTTGAAAGTAGCTGCCTGCGCCAATGGCTTTGGCTACATCACGCCCATCAGCGCCTGTTGCCCCACATAACGCCGCCATGCTGTTGCTCAGGCTGATCCGCTCAGCCAGGAAGACATTGGCCGTGAGCTTGGAGGGCTCGCTGCTCCAGCGGTTGGTGCGCAGGATCTCTTCCGGCGCTACCCACTGGCCGTAGATGCCGGCCTTGGCAACAGCCCACCACCGCCATGTTGGGCAATCCCTTGGAACTCCCATAGCCAAAACGAGAGACTATTCCTTAAGCACGAATTACCACCATGGCCCAGCTGTTGATCACAGGAGGCGCTGGCTTCATCGGCAGCCACAGCTGTCTGGTGCTGCTGGAGGCGGGCCACAACTTGGTGGTGCTCGACAACTTCGACAACAGCTCACCCGAGAGCCTGAAGCGCGTGCTCGAACTCGCCGGCCCCTCCGCAGCCGGCCGGCTGCGGGTGGTGGAGGGCGATATTCGCTCCGCTGCAGATCTGGAGCGGGCCTTCGAGGCGGCCCCGGCCGGCCAGCCAATCACAGCCGTGGTCCACTTCGCCGGCCTCAAGGCGGTGGGTGAATCAGTGCGCGAGCCGCTGCGTTACTGGGACGTGAATCTCTGTGGCTCGCGCCAGCTGCTGGAGGCAATGCAGGCCCATGGCTGCCGCAGCCTGGTGTTCAGCAGCAGCTGCACGGTTTACGGCCTTCCCAAACAAACACCGATCAGTGAATCTGCCGCCATCCAGCCGATCAACCCCTACGGCCATAGCAAGGCGGCAGTGGAGCGGCTGCTGGCCGATCTGGCGGCCAGCGAAGCGGGCTGGCGCATCGCCCGGCTGCGCTACTTCAATCCGGTGGGAGCCCACCCCAGTGGCCGCATCGGCGAGGACCCCAGGGGCATCCCCAACAACCTGTTCCCCTTTGTGAGCCAGGTGGCGGTGGGGCGTCGCGACTGCCTGCAGGTATTCGGCGGCGACTGGCCAACCCCCGATGGCAGCGGCATCCGCGACTACATCCATGTAATGGACCTCGCTGAGGGGCACCGGGCCGCCCTGGATGTGCTGCTGGCGGAACCACCCCAGCTGCTCAGCCTCAACCTGGGCAGCGGCCAGGGCCACTCGGTGCTGGAGGTGGTGAGGGCGTTCGAGCTGGCCAGTAGCCGTTCAGTTCCGTACACCGTTGTGGCAAGGCGAGACGGAGACGCGGCCAGCACCGTGGCCGATCCACGCCTGGCTGCTACACGACTCGGCTGGCGCACCCGCCGCTCCCTGGAGGAGATGTGCCTCGACGGCTGGACCTGGCAGCAGGCCAATCCCGAGGGTTATGGCAGCTGAAGCAAGGCTGGTGCTCGCCGGTGGCGGCCACAGCCACGCCCTGGTGCTGCGCATGTGGGCCATGGGACGGCAGCGGCCAGCCGCCTGGATCACCCTGGTGAGCCGCCACAGCACCGCCCTCTACTCGGGCATGGTGCCGGGGCTGGTCGCCGGTCTTTATCAGCCAGCCGCCTGCGCCATCGACCTGCGCCGCCTTTGCCTGCTGGCGGGGGTGACCTTTGTTCAAGCAGAGATCACGGCGATTGATCCCGAGGGTCGGGAGCTGGCACTGGCGGGGCGGCCCAACCTGCGCTGGGACTGGCTCAGCCTCGATGTGGGCGCAGAAACCGGCGCCCCAACCCATGCGGCCATGGCGGTAAAGCCCCTTGAGCCCTTCTTGCAATGGTGCCGCCAGCCCAAATCAGGCAGCGTCCGCATCCGGGGTGGCGGAGCCGCAGCCGTAGAGGTGGCCCTGGCCCTGCGGGCGAGGGGCCAGCAGCCCAAGCTGCTGCTGCGCGGCACCCAGCTGAATCTGGGCTCAAAGGCAGCCAACCATTTAGGGGAGCAGCTACTGGAAAGCGCTGGCATTGCCATCGAAGCCAACTGCCTGGATGAATCCGCCACCGACCTGGCCTGCACAGGCAGCCGCGGACCCCGCTGGCTCGCCGCCTCAGGCCTGGCCTGCAACAGCGAGGGACGCCTGCTCACCGAGGCCAGCCTGCAGGTATGGCAGCAGCCAAGGCTGTTCGCCAGCGGCGACTGCGGCGTGATCGCCAGCAGGCCCAGGCCCGCCTCCGGTGTCTGGGCTGTGCGCTGCGCCCAAACCCTGGCCCACAACCTGACGGCAGTGGTGGCGGGCCGCCAGCTGCGGCCCTGGCGGCCCCAGCGCTGGGCGCTGCAGCTGCTGGGCGACGGCAACAACACCAGACCCCAAGCGGTGGCCTTCTGGGGTCCATGGGCCCTGGGCCCCAGCCCGCTGCTTTGGCGCTGGAAGCAGGCCGTGGATCGGCGCTTCATGGCCGGCTTCAGCGAGCTGAAGGCCATGGGCCCAGACGGGGGCGCAGCGATGGCCTGCCGGGGCTGCGCCGCCAAATTGGCCGCCAGCCCCCTGCAAGACGCCCTGGCACGCAATGGCCTCGGCGGCGGCACCCCGGGCAGCGCCGAGGATGCCGCGGTGATCGCCCAGACAGGCGATGGGTCCCTGCTGCTGCAGAGCGTCGATGGCTTTCCGGCGCTGGTGGCCGACGCCTGGCTCAATGCCCGGCTCACCACCCTGCATGCCTGCAGTGATATTTGGGCCAGTGGCGCCCAGGTGGAAAGCCTGCAAGCGGTGGTCACCCTGCCTGAGCTGGCTCCCGCCCTGCAGGCAGACCTGCTCAGCGACACCCTGGCCGGCATCCAATCGGTGCTGCAGCCGCTCGGAGCCCGCTTGATCGGCGGCCACACCCTGGAGGCCCGCGACAGCCGATCCAGCCCGGCCAACCCCGCAGGCCTGAGCTTGGTGCTGAGCGTGAACGGCAGGGCACCCGCTGGGCGGCACTGGGGCAAGGGGCCCTTGCGCAGCGGCGATGGGCTGTTGCTGTGCCGGCCCATCGGCACGGGGGTGCTGTTTGCCGCGGCCATGGCTGGAGCGGCCCAGCCCCAATGGATAGATGCCGCGCTAGCCCAAATGCAGCAGTGCCAGGCAAACCTGGTGGAGCTACTGAGCCGCCGCGGCTGCCGGGCCTGCACCGACGTGACCGGCTTCGGGCTGTTGGGCCATCTGGGCGAAATGCTGGCCGCCAGCCCAGCAAACTGCCGCGTGACGCTGGCGGCAGCTGATATCCCGGCCCTGCCCGGGGCCTTAGCCCTGCTGGGCGCAGGCTGGGCCAGCAGCCTGGCCCCTTCTAATGCCAGCGCCCTGGCCCTACTGGGGGAGCGGATTGAGCTCCAGGGGCAAGCCGATGCAGCTCATCAAGCCCTGCTGCTTGATCCCCAGACCTGCGGCCCCCTGCTGGCAGCGATTCCAGGCGACCAGCTGGCAGAGGCCCTGAGCGATCTTCAGCAAGCCGGCTTTGGCGAAGCCGCTGTGATCGGCCAAGTGCACACCTAAACGGAGGCACGCCGAACCGCCAGCGACAATGGCTTATCTGCGAGACCGGCTTCTTGTCTGCCCTCACCCGCTGCCTGGAGGAAGAAGCTGCTGCCATTGCCGCAGCAGCCCAGCGCCTCAGCAACGACCAGGTGGAGGCCGCTCTGGAGCTGCTAGAGGGGTGCCGCCAACGCCGAGCCAAACTTGTGCTTACCGGCGTGGGCAAGAGCGGCATCGTTGCCCGCAAAATCGCTGCCACCTTCTCCTCCATCGGCCTTACGGCCGTATTTCTCAATCCGGTCGATGCCCTGCACGGCGATCTCGGCATCGTCGCTGCCGACGACGTCGCCCTGCTGCTCTCCAACAGTGGAGAAACCGAAGAGTTGCTGGCGATCCTGCCCCACCTGCGCCGCCGCGGCACGGCCCTGATCGCCCTGGTGGGGCGCCTGGAGTCCAGCCTGGCTAGGGGGTGCGACGTGGTGCTGGATAGCTCGGTGGATCGGGAGGTTTGCCCGCTGAACCTGGCTCCCACCGCCAGCACGGCGGTAGCCATGGCGATTGGCGACGCCCTGGCGGCAGTGTGGATGGAGCGGGCAGGCATATCGCCCGAAGACTTCGCCATCAACCATCCAGCCGGCTCCCTGGGCCGCCAGCTCACCCTCACCGTGGCCGATCTGATGGTGCCGGCAACAGACCTGGACGGCCTCTCCCCCGAGGCACCCCTGGCTGAGGTGATTGGGCGGCTCACCGAAGGCAGCAACGGCAAAGGCAGTCTTGGGGCCGCCTGGGTGCGGGCCAGCACAAACTCCGAACTGATGGCCGGGCTGATCACGGACGGAGACCTGCGCCGCACCCTGCAGCACCATGCCCCCGAGTCGTGGGCTGGCCTCCGCGCCGGCTCCATGGCCACCGCGAACCCGATCACGGTGACGCCAGAGGTGCTCGCTGTAGAAGCTCTGAAACTGATGGAACGCAATCCCCACCAGGCAATTTCAGTGCTGCCAGTTGTGGAGCCCGCCCAGCCTCGCCTGTTGCTGGGCCTGCTGCGGCTCCACGATCTAGTGCAGGCTGGGTTTACCACCAGCACCACCGCGGAGCGCCCATGACGGCCATCCCCTTCACCTTGATCGCCGGGCCCTGCGTAATCGAAAGCCGCGATTTGGTGCTGCAGATCGCTGAGCAGGTGAGCACGATCTGCGAGCGGGTCGGCATCCGCTACATCTTCAAAGCCAGCTTCGACAAGGCCAACCGCAGCTCCGGCAAGTCGTTTCGCGGCCCGGGCCCCGATGAGGGACTGAAGATCCTCCAGGAGGTGGGCCAGGGCTTCGGGGTGCCCGTGCTCACCGACATCCACGAGAGCTGTCAGGCGGCGGCGGCGGCCCAAGCCGTGGATGTGCTGCAAATCCCAGCCTTTCTCTGCCGTCAGACCGACCTACTAGAAGCCGCCGCCAAGGCCGTGGCTGGCACCAGCAAGGTGGTGAACGTCAAAAAGGGACAGTTCCTGGCGCCCTGGGACATGGCCCAGGTGGTGAACAAAATGCAGGAGTGCGGGCTGGATCCCGCCAGCGGCCGCCTTTGGCTCACCGAACGAGGCACCAGTTTTGGCTACAACACCCTCGTAGTCGATTACCGCAGCTTCCCCCAGCTCCAAGCCCTGGGTTGCCCGGTGATCTTCGATGCCACCCACGCCGTGCAGCAGCCCGGCGGCCGTGGCAGCAGCACCGGCGGGCAGCGGGAGTTTGTGGCACCACTTGCCAGAGCTGCCGTCGCCGTGGGGGTGGATGGTTTGTTCATGGAGACCCATCCAGACCCCGACAATGCCCTTAGCGACGGGCCCAACATGGTGCCGCTGCACCGGCTGGAAGCGCTGCTCAGCCAGCTGCTGGCCCTGCGTCAAGTGGTGGCCGCCGGTGTGGCCCCTAGCAGCCTGTGATCGGCCAGCTGCTGCAACGAACCCTGCTGCGGCGCCGGAATCTTGCAGCGATCGAGCTGCTGGTTTGTGACGTTGACGGCGTGCTCACCGATGGCGGCTTGCACTACGACGAGCAGGGCCAGGTGGTGAAGCGCTTCGACGTGCGCGACGGCCTGGCGATCCGGATGCTGCAACGAGCGGGCATTGAAGTGGCCTTTCTCAGCGGCGGGCGTAGCGGCGCCATCGAGCAGCGGGCCCGGCATCTGCACGTCAATCACTGTCTGGTGGGGGTCGGCGACAAGCTCAGCGCCCTACGCCAGCTCCAAGCCAGCCTGCAGCTTGAGCGCCAGCAAACCGCCTTCATCGGCGACGACCTCAACGACTTAACAGTGCGACCGGCTACGGGTCTGCTGATCTGCCCCGCCGACGGCACCCGCGGCCTGCGCCGCCAGGCCGACTGGGTGCTGCGCCGCCGGGGGGGGGATGGGGCCGTGCGTGAACTAGCTGAAGCCCTGCTGCAGCAGCGGGGGCTGTTGCAAAGCCTCAACCGCGAGGGCTGGCGAGAAGGCAACGCCTAGACGCCGGCCAGGGCCCGGGCCTGCTCCAGCTGCTCCAGGGTATCCACCGAGAGGCAGTCCTGCGCCACCTCGTAGGTGAGCAGGGGAATACCGGCGTCGATAAGCCGCAGCTGCTCCAACTTCTCCAGGTCTTCGAGCCGGGAATGGGGCAGGGCCGCCCAGCCAGCCAACACGTCGGCCCGATAGCCATAGAGGCCCACATGACCCCAATAAGTGGTGTGCTGGGCCCACTGCTCCGGGGGCACCCCGCGCAAATGGGGCAGGGCACTGCGGGAGAAGGTGATGGCGCGGCCGTCGCGGGCCCGCAGCACCTTCACCACATTTGGATCGTGCAACTTGTCAGCTGTGAGGCGATAAACGGGCGTGAGCACCGGCGGCCGCTGCAGCTGGGCAAACTCAGCCGCCATCGCATCGATGATCGCCGGATCCAGCAGCGGCTGGTCGCCCTGCACATTGACCACCAGGGTTTGGTCAAAATCAGAGGCCGCACCCCCCGCAGCGGCCACCAGCTCCGCCACCACGCTGGCCAGGCGTTCACTGCCGGAGCTGCAATCGGGCGAGGTCATCAGCACCGGAAAGCCCCAGCCTTCGGCAAAAGAGCGAACCTGGTCGCTGTCTGTGCACACCACCACGGCCGCCACACCCTGGGCCTGCCGGCAACGCTCCAACACATGCTGGAGCATGGGCTTACCAGCGATATCGGCGAGCAGCTTGCCCGGCAGCCGCGCCGATTCCAGCCGGGCCGGTACGGCCACCACGACTCGGGGAGCAGACATCAGATCAGTCATGTCGCCACGCTAACGAGGGGTCTGCGGCGCTCAGATCCGCTCCAAGCGCAGCCGCTCGGCCCGCAGCTGCCGCAGCCGCTGGCCCAACTCGGGGCCTTGCCTCATGCCAGCTGCCAGCAGGTCAGCGGCGGTGAGCTCGGCCTTGACCTGGCGCCAGCGCAGCAGCCAGCGCAGCAGGGGCCGGCGCGGGCCGCTGCTGCAGGCCAGGGCCAGGGCCACCGCTTCTGGACTGCAGCCAGAAGCCTCCAGCAGGGCGCACCAGTGCTCCGGCAGCGCCGCAGAGCCCTCCTGCTGCGGCTCCCCCAGCCGGCGCCGCAACTCCAACCATTGCGCCAGTAGGCGGTGCTGGCGGTGGGGCAACTGCAGCCGCGCCGCCAGGGCGAGGGGTTGGCGCGCTCCTGCCACCAGGGCCACCAGCAGCGGCAACCCCAGCCGAGCAGCCCAGCGCAGCCGCCGCGGCCACTGCCTATCCGCCTGCAGCGCCGGATCAAGCAGCGCCAGAGCGCCCCAGCGCTGCAGGGCCCCCAGAGCCGCCGGCCAGGGCTCGCGCTCCAGCAGCAACTCCAGCTCCATCCGCAGGCGCGTGCCCAGGGCTGACGGCGCCTCAGCCGGCGGATCACCCTGCCGCCAAGGCCAAGGCCACTGGACCAACGTGGCTGCGGCCTGGTCGGCGCTGGCCCCCTCAAGCTCCAGCCCCAGCCGCGCCGCATAGCGAGCACCGCGCACCAGCCGGGTGGGATCGTCGCGAACGCTGCCGTGATGCAAAAAACGCAGCTGGCGCAGCTCCAGATCCGCCTGGCCTCCATGGGGATCGAGCAGGGTGCCGCTGGCCAGATCCAAGGCCATGGCGTTGATGCTGAAATCACGCCTGGCCAGGTCATCGGCCAGAGAGCCGAAGCTCACCTGAGGATTTTCGGCTGGCACCGGGTAGGTCTCGCAGCGGGCGGTGGCCACATCCAGCAGCACCTGCTGGCCGTCCAAGTTGAGTTCGAGCTCAACGGTGCCGTATGCCCCGTGCTCCTGGCAGCGCTGCACCACAGCCTCACCGAGCTGGCCAGCCAGGTCCTTAACCAGCTCTGAAGCCCGGCCCTGCACCACCAGGTCCAGATCGGGCAGGCCACGCCAGGGATCGTTGTGCAGCCGGTGCAGCAACAAATCCCGCACCGCCCCACCGACCAATGCCACCGGCCCAACCCCTGCCCGGCTCAGGGCTTTCAGCAAGGGCGCTGGAATGCCGGGGATTTCCACCTAGAGCGGCTCGATCGGCGCCAGGCGCGGGTCAAGGATTTTGGGCCCCATCCCCTGAAATTTCACGGCAATCGACACCTTCTCACCACTGCCAAACAGGTGGGTCACCTGACCTTCGCCAAAGCTGCTGTGGCGCAGCCGGTCCCCCACCGCCCAGGTCTTGGCAGCCGCCCGGCGCCGCACCGCATTGGCGGGAGCACCGGCCGCACCGCCGCCAGCTACCTGGCGTGAATCCTCGCGATCCACGCGAGTGAGCCGCTCCAGGCGCTGCTCACGGCGAATGGAAGCTCCACCGCTATGGGGAATGTCCCCCTGGATCAGGGCGCTGGGCAGCTCCGAAAGAAACACCGAGGGCACCGCCGGCTCGCGCATGCCGCCCCACAGCCGCCGCTCACTGGCGTGGGAGAGGAACAGGCGCTCCTTGGCCCGGGTGATGCCCACATAACAGAGGCGCCGCTCCTCCTCCAGGGCCGAAGGATCCTCCAGGGAGCGGTAGCTGGGGAAGAGACCCTGCTCCATCCCCACCAGATACACCACCGGAAATTCCAAGCCCTTGCTGGCGTGCAGGGTCATCAGGGTGACCCGGTCCTGGTCAGTGTCCTTGCTGTCGGCATCGCTGGCCAGGGCAGCGGAGGCCAGGAAATCCTCCAGGGAGCCCTCCTCGTTTTCCTCCTGGTATTGGAGCGCAGCATTCACCAGTTCGTTGAGGTTGCGACGCCGGTCTTCGGCCTCATCGGTGCCGTCGGCGATCAGTTCGGCCACATAGCCGCTCTGCTCCATCACCCGCTGCACCAGTTCAGAAGGGGCGATGTCCTGGGCGCAGGCCTGCAGGCCGTTGATCAGCTCGCAAAACTGCAGCAACCCCTTGGCCGAGCGCCCGCCCAAAGAGCGCACCGCCTCGGCATCGCTCACCACGTCCCAGAGGGGAATGCCGAGCTGGCTTGAGGCGTCGGTGAGCCGTTCGATCGTGGTTTTGCCGATGCCGCGCTTGGGGGTGTTGAGCACCCGCAGCAGGCTGACGGTGTCGGCCGGGTTGATCAGCAGCCTGAGGTAGGCGAGCACATCCTTGATCTCGCGCCGGTCATAGAAGCGCAGGCCCCCCACCACGATGTAGGGAATCCCCCAGCGCACCAGCGACTCCTCCATCGCCCGCGACTGGGCATTGGTGCGATAGAGCACAGCCATGTCGCCCCAGCGCAGGTCTGGATGGGCGGCGTCCAGCATGCGCATGCGGTGCACCACCGCCTCGGCCTCGGCGATCTCGTCATCGCAGCGGGTGAGCGAGATCAATTCCCCCTCACCGCGGGTGGGGCGCAGCACCTTGTCGATCCGCTCGGAGTTGTGGGCGATCAGGGCGTTGGCCGCCTCCAGGATCGTGGCGGTGGAGCGGTAGTTCTCCTCCAGCTTCACCATCGTGGCGGTGGTCTCACTGGTGGCCCCGTCACCGAAGTCGTCCTGGAAACCCATCAGGATCGTGAAGTCCGCGGCGCGGAAGCTGTAGATGCTCTGGTCGGCATCGCCCACCACAAACACCGAACGGCCGACCCAGTCGTCGTAGTCGGAAGGCTCGCGACCGTTGGTCACCAGCAACTTGATCAGGTCGTACTGGGTGCGGTTGGTGTCCTGGTATTCATCCACCAGCACATGGCGAAAGCGCCGGTGCCAGTAGTCGCGGATCTGCTCGTTCTGGCGCAGCAGTTGCACGGGGAAGAGCAGCAGATCATCGAAATCGAGGGCATTGTTAGCGGCCAGGGCGCGCCGGTAGCGCCGGTAGGTCTCAGCCATCAACTTGCCCCGCTGGCCGCCGGCATCTGCCTCGAGCTGCTCGGGCATCCAGCCCTGGTTCTTGGCGTTGCTAATCGCCCAGCGCACCTTCTTGGGCTCGAAGCGCTTGGGATCGAGCTGGAGCTCCTGGACGACGATCTCCTTGATCAGGCTCTGGACGTCGTTCTCGTCATAGATGGAGAACTGGCGGGTCCAGCTGAGCCCTTCTGGATCCTTGAATTTATCGATGTCGAAGCGCAGCAGCCGGGCAAACAGGGCGTGGAAGGTGCCGATCCACAGCTCCTTGATCACATCCCGGTAGATGCGGCTGCGCAGCTGGCGCTGCTCCACCGCCGCCAGGGTGCTCCAGGGCTGGCCAAACTGGCTCTGGGCCAGCTTCTGGGCCAGCAGTAGCTCCAGCCGCTCCTTCATCTCGCGGGCCGCCTTGTTGGTGAAGGTGACGGCGAGCAGATGGGCCGGATCGGCGCCGTGGTGGCCGATCAGGTGGGCGATGCGGTGGGTGAGGGCCCGGGTCTTGCCGCTGCCAGCACCGGCCACCACCAGCAGGGGGCCGGTGTGGTGATCCACCGCCTTGCGCTGGGCGTCGTTGAGGCCGGCGAGAAATGCGCTCATTCCTGAGACCCTAGGCAAGGCGACGGGCCAACCTCTGCCGCCAGCGCTCCAAGCGCAGCTGGAGCAGGGAAGGGGGCCGCAGGGGCGGCTCACCGGCCTGCAGCCGATCGATGTGGATGTTGATCGCCTCCAGGGCCTGGCGCCAGCGCTGGCGCAGCCGCGGTTCACTGAGCTCATCAAGCAGCTCTTCCAAGCGGCGCGGCCCAGGCAGCCAGGCGGCTGGATCGGCCACCGCCGCAGCGATCCGCTCCCCGTCGGCGGCCAGGCTGCCCATACCGATCTGGTGGGCCAGGGCCCCGGGATTGAGGTTGTCAGCCAGGGCGTGATTGAGGCTGCTGAACAGCACGCAGCCACAGGCCAGGGCCTCGATCGGCGGCAAGCCGAACCCCTCGCTCACCCCACTGCAGCGCCAGTGGTCGGCGGAGTCGTAAACCACCACCTTGGCGCTGTTGAACAGCCCCACCAGATCCTCCACCCAGCCTTCCTGCACCAGCACCGTGAGCCCTCGGGCCCGCAGGGCTGGCACCAGCTGCTCCAGCACATAGGCGCTGGTCTTGCGCCGCTGGATCAGCACATCAATCGAGCGGCCGCCCGGCGCCGGCTCAGCCCCGAGGTTGTGGGGGCGATCACCGCGGGCGATCCAACTGGCCTCCAGGGCGTTGGGCACCAGAAACAGCGGATTGCGGCTGGCCCATTGGCCCCAGTAGCCCAGGGTGTTGCGGCTCACCGCCAGCACCGGCACCCCAGGTGGCAAGCGGAAGCCATAGCCGCTGCTATGGGCGTGATAAGCCACCGGCCGGCCCCGCAACGCCCGCAACTGGCGGGGCACATCAAAGCCCCAGCTCACGATCCACAGGGGGGCAGTAGCGGCGGGGCTGCCTAGGGGTTCAGCCCGGAGCAGATCACCCAAGTAGGGCAGTCCAGGCTCCCGCTGCCGATAGGTGACCAGTTCTGTTGGCACAAGTTCGGCCAGCAGCCGGGCCGTCTGCTGCTCCACCAGCAGGCCGCCGCAGCGGTAGCGACCGCTGGTGCCAGGCACCAAAAAGCGAAGGGGGCGCAAGACGCTCAGAGGCTGCGGCCCGCCAACTCTGGCTCAGGCAGCTGCCACTTCCGTGCTGCCCGAACGCTGACGGCGGGTAAGGAAGCCAAACAGCACCTTGCCAATGGCGGCGATCAGATTGCCTTCCAGTTCCTGGAACAT